>JAAWIS010000019.1 GCA_022796475.1 Lachnospiraceae bacterium
GTTGGAATATTCGCACTTGAAAAAGCGGGAAAGAGGGCATAGAAAATAGGGGGTTTTTGGATAGGGAGGGGAGTTGAATGAGAAAAATGAAGCATTATGCTTAGAAAACTGAAGAAAAGTTAGAAAAAATTGGTAGAAATTGCTGGTCGAGGCCCGCGAGGGCCTTGTGGATTGAAATTTATGTCAATAGCATTTTTATTAATTAAATTACCGTCGAGGCCCGCGAGGGCCTTGTGGATTGAAATGCAGAATATTCTAATTCATGGGTTTTTCCAAGTAAGTCGAGGCCCGCGAGGGCCTTGTGGATTGAAATATAAATGTAGGAACAGCATCCTGTATTGTCCATCGTCGAGGCCCGCGAGGGCCTTGTGGATTGAAATGGAAACACTAGTTCTGATGTTGTATCATTTTAGTTGACACCTCAAACGGAAGGAATTGATGTATAATCAAAGAGAACTAAGGAGGCAATTAAATTGGCAAAAAAACAACGGAACTATGACATGGAGTACAAAATTCAGGCAGTAAAGCTGGCAAAGGAAATTGGCGGAGCAAATGCAGCTGCTGAATTAGGAATCCCTGAAAACACCTTGTATGCGTGGATGAAAGCCGCAAGGGAAGGACGGCTGGACATCGGTTCCGGAACGCATACACCACAGACAGCCATGAATCTGGCGGAAGAACTTACACTCCTGCGCAGACAGGTCAGGGAGCAGGAAAAAGAAATACTGATATTGTCAATATTGGTTTACACATCTTTCACAAGGATATAAATACCTAAACTGCAATGTCCAGAGATTCATAATATCTCTGCCGCTTGACCATCGGAGGAAGTCCTTCATTGGAGGAGCATATCCTCCTGTTATTCCAATAAATGATAAAATATCTAAAGATGAGGGGTTTCAGTTCTTCCACAGTCATCTTTTCTGTAGCATGCCTCTCATAGATGAGTTCCTCTTTCATACGTGCCCACATGCTTTCACACCGGGCATTGTCATGGCAGCGTCCACCGGCACTGTTCATGCTCTGGAGGATGCCGTATTTTGCAATGCTCTTACGATAGGTTTCACTGGTGTGCTGCGATCCCTGGTCAGAGTGGATGGCCGCTCCCCTGAGCGCCGGATAGGAATGGGCGGCATTGGCAAGCGTGCGGTTACACAATGCGGCTTTCATGTTCGTGCCCATTGCCAGACCTAAAACTTCCTTTAAACGGCGGATTTCTTTTTGAGGTGTCAACTAAAATGATACAATATCAGAAATTATTCCTTCGAAATTACCTTTAGTTTACCGGGATCTGCTCATTGATAAAGGACTGAATTGCTGCTTCCTTTGATTTTATCAAATGATTAATCGTATGTTTTACCGCTTCTTCAATATCATAATTCATAATCGCTGTCATCAAATCTAAATGTTCTTTTGCTGCTTCCACATGCCGTTCCCAGATATTTCTGCCGGATAAAATACGAATTCGCATATTTTGGTTATAAATATGCTCCAAGGTTTCCAAAATATATTTATTGGGACAGGCGGAGCTGATTACCCGGTGAAGGACATCATCCAGGTGGCAGAAACCGTCAGGATTAGGCTTGGCTTCGATAAGTGCTTTGTTTTCGGTATAAAGTTGTGTCAGCCGGTTTAAGTCGATGCTTTGAATATAATGAGTGATAATGTAGGGCTCTAATAGCAGGCGAACTTCAAAGGTTTGGTGAATTTCAGTCATTGTGACATTCGTAACGATAACGCCACGCTTGGCCAGAATCTGGACAAAGCCCTCCTGTTCTAATTTATTCAGGGCTTCCCGGATCGGTGTACGGCTGGCATCGATTTCCTGAATTAAGGAGGTTTCATTTAAAAAAGTATTTGGTTTATATTCACAGTGAATAATGCGCTGTTTGATAATATCGTAAGCTTTGTTTTTTAAATTGATTCCCATGAATCATCCTCCTTTTGGGGTATGCACATTTTCTGTTGTTCTTATTATATCTGTTTTTATTATAGCATTTCCATTTTCTCTTTGTGAAGCATCGTGAGATGATACAAAATACATTCATGTTGTATATAACATATATCCTTTGAAGGGAAAAAATGGGTGTGTTATGATAAAAGTGCATAAAAAATATTTATTTTTACAGGGAAGGGGAAAATATATGTACAAAAAAACAAGTGTAGGTTTAGCAATTCTTTTGATGGCAGTTTCATTGGCGGCCTGTCAGAAAACAGCGGATAGTCCTACAAAAGCAAATTCTGCTGCCCCGGTTCAAACGGAACAGACAGAAACAGCAAAGCCGGATGGAGCGGCGGATAATAGTGGTGGAGATGATAAGGATGCCGCATCAAATCTTGACCCAGTGGGTGATCCGATTACTCTGACCTTCGGACATGGACAGGCAGAGGGCCATCCCTATCAGACAGCAGCACTTTATTTTAAAGATCAGGTGGAAAAGGAATCTGGCGGGGCGATTACTGTTGATGTATCGCCAAATGGCACATTGGGAGATGAGCGTGAACAGATTGAAGGCCTGCAAATGGGGACAATTGATATTACGGTAGCTGTGGCTGCCGCGCTAAGCGGCTTTGACTCTAACATGGATGTCTTTAACATGCCTTATCTGTTTGGAAGCCGCGAGGAGGCCTTTAAGGTGCTGGACGGCGAGGTTGGGCAGGAGATCTTTAAGGGTCTGGAAAGCCAGGGGATTCGTACATTTGGTACGTTTGACCTGGGGTTTCGCAGTATGACAAATTCCATCCGGCCGATTGCAACACCTGAGGATTGCCAGGGGATACGGATGCGGACTCTGGAAAGTTCGGTTTGTGTGGATGCCTTAGGATGTCTTGGCATTGATGCAGTTTCTATGAGCTTTAGTGAACTGTTTACTTCGCTGCAGACCGGAGCAGTGGATGGCCAGGAAAATCCTTTATTTACCATTTATAATTCCCGCTTTTATGAGGTTCAGAAATATCTTTCCCTGACGGAACATTTTTATCCAGTTTGTCCGGTTATGATGAGCGACATTACTTGGAATAAATTAAGCCCTCAGCAGCAGGAAATTGTCAGCAAAGCTATGGCAGAGGCGGTTGCCTATGAGCGTGAGTTAAGCGGCCAGGAGCTGGATAAGATGCGTACAAGCTGTGAGGAAGCCGGAATGGAAGTAAATGATGTGGACAAGGCCCCATTTGTTGAGGCAGTTGCTCCAGTTTATGAGAAATATGAGTCACAGTTTGGCGATTTAATTCGTCAGATTCAGGAAGCAGTTCAGTAAGTGGATTTGATGGGAAGGAGAAAAGGAGAAGATGATGACAAAGGCTGTAAAAGCATTGGATAAACTGCTCAATACTCTGATTTCCTGTACGGCAGTTGCGATGCTTGCCGTGATGTCTGTGGTAGTGTTTGCCCAGGTGGTTTTCCGCCTGGTGCACGCCTCCATCCCCTGGAGTGAGGAGGTGTCCAAATATTTGCTGGTATGGTGTACTTTTTTAGGTGCAGCGCTGTGCGTCAGGCGAAAATCATTAGTCGGACTGGAGCTTTTGTCCATGCTGATTCCCAAAAAACTTAATCGTCACCTTCAGCTTTTTGTGTACCTTTTATCGGTGATTATTTTGGGCGTGATTACGGTTGTGGGGATACGGACACTTCCCATGATCTGGCGGCAAAGTACGCCGGTTTTAAAGATATCGATGGGATTAGTTTATGCGGCAATTCCTGTGGGCAGCATACTTATGTTAGTGAATACCCTGATTGTCGCCTATTATCACATTGCAGGGGAGGAGGAATAGCAGATGGCAGCAGTATTATTTCTTAGTATGGTTGTATTTTTGCTTTTGGGTCTGCCAATTGCATTTGTTCTCTGCGGGTCTTCTGTTCTTGCCCTGGCAGTGGATGGAAGGATGAGCTTAAATATTGTGATCCAGAGAATGTTTTCCGGATCGGGAAGCTTTACCCTTCTGGCTGTCCCTTTCTTTGTGCTGGCAGGGAATTTAATGAGTGCAGGGGGAATTTCCCGGCGTCTGGTAAATCTGTGCAATCGTTTTTTGGGACATATTTCCGGCGGACTTGCCATGGCTGCAGTTGTAACCTGTGCTTTTTTTGCGGCAATTTCCGGCTCAAGTGCGGCTACAGCGGCAGCAGTGGGCGCTATTATTATCCCGGAAATGCTGAAAAACCGTTATGACCGAAATTTTGCAGCCGCAACCATTGCTTCGTCAGCAGAACTTGGGGTGATTATTCCGCCTAGCATTGGCTTGATTCAGTATGGTGTGGCAGCGGAGCAGTCCATTAGTGATTTGTTTATGGCAGGTTTTTTACCTGGAATTTTTATCTGTATTACAATTATGGCAGCTGCCCATGTTCTTGCCAAAAAACAAGGTTTTATTCCAAATGAAAAGGCCAGCGGTGCACAAAGGGCAGTAGCCTTTAAAGAAGCGATTTTAGCCCTTTTAATGCCAGTGATAATCCTGGGCGGCATTTACAGCGGATTTTTTACTCCAACTGAAGCAGCCGTTGTTTCTGTATTTTACGGCCTGGTGGTGGGAATGTTTGTCTACAAGGAGATTAAACCAAAGGATTTACAACGGATTTTTTATGAATCGGTTCTTACCATGGCTACGGTGCTGTTTATTATGTCAGCTTCTACGGTGTTTGGCTGGATTTTGGCAAAAGAACAGGTTCCACAGACAGTAGCCCATGTTTTTTTAAGTGTATCAGGGAGCAAGTACGTGTTCCTGATTTTAATTAATATTATGCTGCTGGTGGTAGGGATGTTTTGCGAGGCAGGAGCTGCCATGGTAATTTTAGCGCCATTGCTTGCACCGATTGCACAAACATTAGGAATTGATTTAATTCATTTTGGCATTATCATGATGACGAACCTGGCCATTGGAATGATGACGCCACCAGTAGGTGTAAATCTGTATGTTGTATGTGACAGCGCAAAGGTGAAAATCGAGGGGATGATGCGGTATCTGATTGTGTATTTTTTAATTTTGGTGTTGGATCTGATGCTGATTACCTTTATTCCGCCCCTTTCCCTGACGCTTCCCCATTTGCTGAAATAATTTCCATAGAATAAAGAGTCCGGCTTTCTGGACTCTCGCGCCGGAGCGCGTCTGCGCCAGCAGACAGTTTCATTAGGCGCGAAGTGCGCATCCCTCTGGAGGGTTTGTTCTTTATTAGGAAGCAATTTCTTATAAAGAACAAAGAGTCCGGCTTTCCGGACTCTTGCGCCGGAGCGCGTCTGCGTCAGCAGACAGTTTCATTAGGCGCGAAGTGCGCATCCCTCTGGAGGGTTTGTTCTTTATTAGGAAGCAATTTCTTATAAAGAACAAAGAGTCCGGTTTTCCAGACTCTTGCGCCGGAGCGCGTCTGCGTCAGCAGACAGTTTCCTTAAGCGCGAAGTGCGCATCTTTCGGAGGTTTTTTGCTTTATAGGCGTAATTACCTATAAAGTAAAAAGTTTAGTGATAAGTAAAAACTATGATACAAGGAGGATCGAATGTGAAAATTACAGAAATAACCCCCATAAGCCTGCGCTATCCGTATTCGGCGTTTATTGCTGACGGGTGCAGTGCATGCTTTGCAAGAGGATCTCTTCTGGTGGAGATAAAGACAGATAAAGGGATAACAGGGATTGGAGAGTGTGCTACCTTTGGCTGTTCCATGTCGGCCATGGCCGATGTGATAAAACACCAGTTAAAACCACTTTTAATCGGGGAAAATCCGCTTGCCATAGAATACTTGTGGAATCGAATGGTGTGGAGTAATTGGGCAAATGGGCATAGGGGTATCGTGATGGGGGCTATCAGCGGTATCGATATTGCACTGTGGGATATTTTGGGTAAAGCTGCCGGGATGCCTGTTTACCGCCTTCTTGGAGCAAACCGGGATTCGGTAAAGGCCTATGCAAGCGCTGGATTTTATGCAGAAAATAAAGGAATAGATGGGCTGAAGGCCGAGATGGAGGGCTACATAGATAAGGGATACACGGCATTTAAGATGAAAGTGGGAAGGACTTTAAACAAATTGGAAATGCCTCATCATTATATTCCAAAAGGCGATTTTTATTTTTCAGCCAGGGAGGATCGAAAGCGGGTGCAGGCTGTCCGGGAAACGATAGGGCCGGATTGTGTGCTGATGCTGGATATGAATTGCACTTGGAACGCTTCTGAGGTTCTTGCTTCAGAATCCATGTTTGATGAATATAACATTTACTGGATTGAGGAACCAGTGCGCTCAGATGATTTAGAGGGTTATTCTGCCATCGCAGCAGGGTTAAAGAGGACCCTGGTTGCCGGCTGTGAATCAGAGCAGGGGTTATCCCGATATAAGGAAATGCTGGAAAAGGGGGCTGTCGATGTGGTTCAGGCTAATCTTGGCTGGAGCGGAGGCTTTACCGAGTGCCGGAAAATTGCTGCTCTTAGCCTAGCCTATAATAAGATGTTTACCCCCCACACGTTTTTTTCTGCAGTGCTTACTGCAGCTAATATCCATTTTGCCGCATCTCTTCCGAATGTGCCGTTTATTGAGTCTGAGGAAAATGAAAATCCGCTCCGAACGGATTTGCTGAAAACGCCGCTGGAACATGACGGAGAGATGAATTATTTTGTACCGCAGGCCCCGGGATTGGGTATTGAGCTAAATTGGGATGTGGTGGAGCGTTATCTGGTGCGCTGACCGGTGCTATCTGGTGAACGCTACAGGATAGTAAAAATTAGGAAAGGATAAGAAAGAGTCATGGGTGAAGCCGTAAAAAAACTGGGATATTACGCTGGAGGAGAGTGGAAAACCTCAAAGACCTCCAACTATACAAAAGCTTATAATCCAAGTACTGGAGAAGTAATCGCAATGGTTCCCTGCTGTCTTCCCGAAGAGGTGGAGGAGGCCGTTGAGGCAGCAAACAAAGCGTTTCCTGGCTGGGCAGCGACTCCGGTGATCAAGCGGGTACAGATTCTTTACCGTGTGCGGGAGCTGCTGATTGAGCATATGGATGAACTGACGATGTTAGTTGCACAGGAGAATGGAAAGGCCTGGGATGAGGCACAGGGAGATGTATTAAAGGCTAAGGAAGGCACAGAACAGGCGATTTCTGCTCCGTCATTGATGATGGGGGAGAGTCTGATGGATGCCTCAAAGGGGTATGATACCGTGCTTTACCGGATGCCACTGGGTGTATTTGCCGGAATTATTCCGTTTAATTTCCCGGCAATGATTCCAATGGGATGGATGACGCCCATGTGCATTGCCTGTGGAAATACGATTGTGCTGAAAGCGGCAACTTTTACTCCGCAGACCTGTATGCGGATAGCCCAGTTGTACAAAGAAGCCGGGCTGCCTGAGGGTGTTATTAACATTGTTACCTGTTCAAGAAATGAGGCAGAAATTCTGCTGACGCATCCGAAAATAAAAGGAATCAGCTTTGTCGGATCCACAAGCGTAGGAATGCATATTTATTCGGTAGCTGCGGCATCAGGAAAGAGAGTTCAGGCACTTTGTGAAGCAAAAAACCATGCTCTGGTACTGAATGATGTTCCAGTAAAGCGGGTAGCAGCAGGAATTATTAACTCTGCCTTTGGCTGTGCTGGGGAAAGGTGCATGGCGCTTCCGGTGGTAGTGGCACAGGAAGGAATTGCAGATGCACTGGTGGAAGAGATTGTCCGACAGGCAAAGACAATCACTGTTGGTCCGGCCTGGGAAAAAACGACTAAGCTGGGACCGGTGGTAAATCAGGCCCATAAAGATTCCGTTATCCGCTGGATTGAACAAGGAATTGCTGAGGGCGCGAAGCTGGTGCTGGATGGCCGTGAAACAGTCGTTGAGGGATATGAACAAGGATTTTATCTCGGCCCGACTATTTTTGACCAGGTAAAGCCGGGGATGAGCATTGGGGAAAAGGAAATCTTTGGGCCGGTACTCTGCATTAAGCGGGTTACAAGTTTTGAGGAAGGCCTGTCAGTAATGAATGGAAATCCCTATGCAAATGGATCGGTGATCTTTACACAGAACGGACATTTTGCACGTGAGTTTGCACGTCATACCGATGGCGGAATGGTAGGAATTAATGTGGGGATTCCGGTTCCTGTGGGTATGTTTCCGTTTAATGGAAATAAGCTTTCGTTTATTGGTGATCTGCATTGTTTGGGAAAGGATGGAATCCGTTTTTATACAGAAAATAAGGTGGTTACAAGCCGGTGGTTTGATGAAGAAACAGCAAATTCCACCAGTGTAAGCACTTGGGACGGTACGATATAAAAGATAAAAGAAAGCCGTTATTAATTTAAACAGATTTTAAAAACAGGGTGATGGATGAAATAATTCGTTGCCCTGCTTTTATTGCATTTCCGGTGCCTTTCGATTATAATATGGATATAAAGGGGCACATTTGTAAAATGAGTATAGCCAGTATTTCACCGCATGTTGGGAGATAAAATAAGAACCCTAAAAACTTAGAGAAAGTTCATTTAAGGAATCAACAGAAACTATGAAATTGACAATTGTAAAAGAAAAAGAATTTTATCGTTCCGTTTTAGCTATTATGCTTCCTGTGGCTTTGCAGCAGGCGATTAACATGGGTGTTAATATGCTGGATACCATGATGCTTGGTTCTTTCGGAGAAGTTCAGTTGTCAGCGTCTAGTTTGGCTAACCAGTTTTATAATCTGTTTACCATATTCTGTATGGGAATTATCGGAGGATGCAGCGTACTGTCTGCACAGTATTGGGGAGCAGGCGAAAAAGATAAAGTTCGTGAAACTTTTAATATGGCCATTCGTCTGGCAGCCGGATTGGCATTACTCTTTGCACTTGTGACATTTTTCTTTCCAGAATGGATTATGAGCGTTTATACATCAGAAGAAGAGGTTATTGTCCAGGGTGTCCGATATCTGAAAATCACCACATTTGTCTACCTGCTCCATGGCACCAGCCTGGTAGCGGCACAATTGATGCGTTCTGTAGGGCAGGCACAATTAGGACTGATCGTATCAATCCTATCCTTTGTGGTAAATATTGCAGGCAATTATGTTTTCATCTTTGGAGCCTTTGGCGCTCCGCGCATGGAGATTGCCGGTGCAGCGCTGGGAACTTTTTTTGCCAGAACCACAGAATTTCTGGTTACATTTGTTTATATTATAGGAATTGACAAAAAGCTTGGATTAAGAGCAAGGCACTTGCTGAAATCTCCTTCCAGTACGTTTTACAGCAATTATTTCCGCCTGGGGGCTCCGGTGCTTGTCAGCGACGGACTGCTGGCGCTGGGAGATAGCATATTATCTGTGGTTTTAGGCCATATGGGAACGGCTGCAGTGGCTGGCAATGCCATCTGCATGGTAGTACAGCGTCTGTTTACAGTGATTATCCAAGGTATTTCCAATGCATCCAGTATTATTACCGGAAATACCATTGGAAAGGGTGAACGGGAGAAAGCGATGAAACAGGGGCAGACATTCTATCTGCTTAGTATCCTGTTTGGCGTGATAACATCAGGACTTGTTATGATTTTTGGTCCTATGACCATTTCGATATATTCACTGACGCCAGAAACGGTTATTGTTACCAGACAGCTAATGAATACATATGTGGTGATTGTTTTCTTCCAGGCGATTCAGTCAGTTATGACAAAAGGAGTGCTGCGAGGCGGCGGTGACACAAAGTTCCTGATGATTGCAGATATCTTGTTTTTGTGGCTGGTATCCATTCCATTAGGAGCTGTGGGAGGCTTATTGTTTGGATGGCCCCCATGGTTAACAATGCTGTGCCTGCGGATAGATTTTGCTATCAAATCAGTTTGGTGTGTATCCAGGCTTCTCAGCGGAAAGTGGATTCGTCAGGTGAGCCGGGAGTAATCTTAAAATCAAGCTGGAAAAACAGGAACTCTTTTAGAATGTTTTTCCAGCTTTTTTGAATTTAATATTCCAACCAGGTTCCAAGCAGCAGGAACTGAATTCTATTTTTTACTGCACTTATATGCGTTCTTGATTATGCCGTCATTTGGCGCAAAGTTTTGTTGTTCTTTCCGGCAAGTTGTGCTATACTATTCAAGATTATTTTCCAAAATATCAATTCAATAGCAGGGGTAACGATGACGAAAAGGAAGTCATATGATAGAAAGGGAGAAAAGTCAAGGAAAATGTATAATGAAATTGATTTAGATAAAATAAACATTCATGCAGAGCCTCCTATAGAAGAACCAGCCCGTCAATATTACTTTATGGCAAAGTGCCGGGAATGGGTTCGGGAGTTTGAACGGAAAAACGGCCGTCGCCCAGTCTTTTTTACTCAAACCTTCGGGTGCCAGATGAATGCCAAAGATTCTGAAAAACTCACAGGGATTTTAGAAGCAGTGGGATTTGCTGAAACTGATTCAGAGGAGGCAGATCTTGTCCTATATAATACTTGTACTGTCCGGGAAAATGCCAATCAGCGCGTTTACGGACGGCTTGGCCAGCTTGGCGTCATAAAAAAGAAGCGGCCGGATATGATAATTGCTTTATGCGGCTGTATGATGCAGGAAAAAGAAGTGGTAGATAAAATAAAGTCCAGCTACCGTTTTGTAGATTTGATTTTTGGCACACACAATATTTTTCAATTGCCGGAACTGCTGTTTTGCTGTTTTATGCGGGACAATCCCAAAAAAATGATTGCAGAGATTTGGGACGGTACGGATAAAATTGTGGAAAATCTTCCGGCTGAGCGAAAGTACTCCTTTAAATCCGGCGTAAATATTATGTTTGGATGTAATAATTTCTGCAGCTATTGTATCGTTCCGTATGTAAGGGGAAGGGAACGGAGCCGAAATCCAAAAGAAATTATCAGGGAAATCGAAAAACTGGTTGCAGACGGGGTAGTGGAAGTGATGCTTTTGGGGCAAAATGTAAATTCCTATGGAAAAACATTGGAGAATCCCATATCCTTTGCACAGCTTCTTCAAATGGCGGAGCAGGTGGAAGGCTTAGAGCGGATTCGTTTTATGACGTCCCATCCAAAGGATTTATCCGATGAGTTAATTGAGGTTATGAAGCATTCCAAGAAAATCTGTCCTCATATCCACCTTCCCCTTCAGTCTGGCAGCAGCCGGATTTTAAAGCAGATGAACCGGAATTATACAAAAGAGCAGTATTTAAAGCTGACAGATAAAATAAAGGCAGCCATACCGGAAATTTCATTGACGACAGATATTATCGTAGGGTTTCCAGGAGAAACAGAAGAAGATTTTTTGGAAACCATGGAAGTGATAAAAAGGGTAGGCTTTGACAGTGCGTTTACTTTTATTTATTCTAAGCGGACTGGAACTTTGGCAGCAACTATGGAAAATCAGGTTCCTGAGGATGTGGTAAAGGAGCGGTTTGAACGCTTGCTGAAACAGGTTCAAACAATTGGCGCCAAAGTTTCCGGCCGTCAGGTGCATACGGTACAGAAGGTATTGGTTGAGGAAAGAAACAGCCATGACAGCCGGCTGCTAACCGGACGTTTAGGAAATAATACAGTAGTGCATTTCCCAGGAGATCCGAAACTGATCGGAACTATTGTTAAGGTATTTTTAGATGAGTTTAAAGGGTTTTACTATATGGGAACGATGACTCATTGATCGAGAAGAGAGGTAATTCATGGCTGGTATGACACCAATGATGACACAGTATTTGGAAACGAAGAAACAGTATCCTGACTGCATTTTATTTTACCGTCTGGGTGATTTCTATGAAATGTTTTTTGATGATGCACTGAAGGCATCAAAAGCTTTGGAGATTACCCTGACTGGAAAAGACTGCGGCTTAAAAGAGCGGGCGCCCATGTGCGGCGTCCCTTTCCATGCAGTGGATTCTTATTTGAACAAATTGGTTCAAAAAGGATTTAAGGTTGCCATAGCAGAACAAATGGAAGATCCGAAAGCTGCGAAAGGACTGGTAAAACGGGAAGTAATCCGGGTAGTAACTCCTGGAACGATTACCAGCGCTCAGGCATTGGACGAAACACGGAACAACTATTTGATGGGAATTGTTTATTTGGGTGAAATTTTTGGCATTGCTTCGGCTGACATCAGCACAGGTGACTTTTTTGTAACAGAGGTAGAATCCGAACGGGACCTGTTTGATGAAATTAATAAATTTTCTCCATCAGAAATTATCTGCAATGAAGCGTTTTATATGTCTGGCGTGGATATAGACGATTTAAAGGAGCGGCATCAAGTATCCATTGCCCCCCTGGACAGTCATTTTTTCGGAGATGAAACCTGCCGCAAAATTTTGCGGGAACATTATCATGTAGGAAATTTAGATGGTTTGGGTCTTGGGGATTACGATACTGGTGTGATTGCTGCCGGATGTGTTATGCAGTATCTTTATGAAACACAAAAAAGCACACTGGAGCATCTGACTACCTTAAATCCCTACCAGGTAGGGCAGTATATGGTAATTGATACCTCTACCAGAAGGAACCTGGAGCTGGTAGAAACCCTTCGGGAGAAGCAGAAGCGGGGCAGCCTTCTTTGGGTATTGGATAAAACAAAGACCGCTATGGGCGCCAGACTTTTAAGAAGCTATATGGAACAGCCTTTAATCCGCCGGGATGAGATTTTAGAACGGCAGGAAGCAATCCAGGAATTTAACCTTAATTATATTTCCAGGGAAGAAATCTCAGAGTATTTGAACCCGGTATATGATTTGGAGCGTTTAATTGGGAGAATCAGCTATAAAACAGCAAATCCAAGGGATCTTTTGGCCTTTAAAAATTCCTTGTCAATGATCCCTTACATTAAAAGCATTTTAGAGGAATTTACCAGTCCGCTGCTTAAAAATCTCCGGGAGGAGCTGGATCCTTTAAGTGATTTAAAGGATTTAATTGAGCAGGCAATTCTGGAAGAGCCGCCTGTTTCCATCCGGGATGGAGGAATCATTAAAGAGGGATTTCATGAAGAAGCAGACAAGCTTCGGCATGGGAAAACTGAGGGGAAAACATGGCTGGCAGAACTTGAGGCAAGAGAAAAAGAAAAGACTGGTATCAAGACCATGAAGATTAAGTTTAACAAGGTATTTGGATACTATTTTGAGGTCAGCAATTCTTTTAAAAATCAGGTTCCGGATTATTATGTGCGAAAACAGACGTTAGTAAATGGAGAACGGTTTACTACAGATGAATTGAAAAATTTAGAAGATATCATTATGGGAGCAGAAGAAAAACTCATTTCCCTGGAATATGAACTGTTTTGTCAGGTTCGGGATACCATAGCAGCGGAAGTGGTGCGAATCCAGAAAACAGCCAAGGCTTTGGCAGGGATCGACGTATTTGCAGCGCTGTCTGCCGTTGCTACGAAGAATAACTATGTGAAACCTTCCATTAATGAAAAAGGACTGATCCAGATTAAAAATGGACGTCATCCTGTGGTAGAGCAGATGATGCGGGATGATCTGTTTGTTTCCAATGATACCAGCCTGGATAATGGAAAAAACAGAATTTCGATTATCACAGGCCCCAATATGGCAGGAAAGTCTACTTATATGCGGCAAGTAGCTTTAATCGTACTGATGGCGCAGATTGGAAGCTTTGTACCGGCAGAAGAGGCAAATATAGGAATTTGCGATCGGATTTTTACACGAGTAGGCGCTTCTGATGATCTTGCCAGCGGCCAAAGTACATTTATGGTGGAAATGACAGAGGTTGCCAATATTCTTCGCAATGCCACCAAAAACAGTTTATTAGTTTTAGATGAGATTGGCCGGGGAACCAGTACCTTTGATGGCCTGTCCATTGCCTGGGCAGTGGTGGAGCATATCAGTAATACCAAACTGTTAGGCGCAAAGACCTTATTTGCAACCCATTATCATGAGCTGACAGAATTGGAAGGAACCATTAACGGGGTAAATAATTACTGTATTGCAGTGAAGGAACAGGGAGATGATATCGTATTCTTACGGAAAATCATTAAAGGGGGAGCCGATAAAAGCTATGGGATTCAGGTAGCAAAGCTGGCAGGCGTGCCCGACTTTGTTATTGCCCGTGCAAAGGAGATTGCGGAAGAGTTAAGCGGGGCGGATATTACCGTCCGTGCGAAAGAAATTGCCCAGGTGAATGCTGCCGTTTCCCAGAGGAAAGCCGTTCCAAAGCCGGATGAGGTGGATTTGCAGCAAATGTCTTTATTTGATACGGTAAAAGATGATGATATTATCCGGGAGCTGGGAGAACTGGAAATTTCCAAAATGACCCCCATTGATGCGATGAATACCCTGTACCGGCTGCAGACCAAACTGAAAAACCGGTGGGAGGGAAATCGAGATAGCCGCCTGTAAAGGAGAGGACAGTATGGCAAATATTACGGTATTAGACCAGAATACCATTAATAAAATTGCTGCCGGAGAGGTAGTAGAGCGTCCGGCTTCTGTTGTTAAGGAGCTTCTGGAGAATGCTATTGATGCAAAGGCCACAGCCATTACAGTAGAAATTAAAGACGGGGGAATTTCTTTTATACGGGTAACCGATAACGGAAGCGGAATCCCAAAAGAAGAGATTCCACTGGCCTTTCTTCGTCATGCCACCAGTAAAATCCAATCAGCAGAAGATCTGATTACCGTTTCCTCTTTAGGCTTTCGGGGAGAGGCATTGGCAAGTATTGCTGCTGTATCCCAGGTAGAATTGATTACCAAAACTTCAAATGCTCTTACTGGATTCCGATATCAGATAGACGGAGGGGCAGAAAAAGGAATAGAGGAGGTAGGCGCTCCGGAAGGTACTACCTTCATTGCCAGAAATCTTTTTTACAATACGCCTGCCAGGAAAAAGTTTTTAAAAACAGCAGCTACAGAAGGGGCCCATGTGGCAGAATTAGTAGAAAAAATTTCTATGTCCCGCCCGGATATCTCCATTCGCTTTATCCAAAATAATCAGAATAAGCTTCACACCTCAGGAAACCATAATTTAAAAGATTTAATTTATACGGTATTCGGACGTGAAATCGCTGCCAATCTCCTTCCTGTTGATCAGGTCATGGGAGATGTGGCAGTAACCGGATTTGTAGGTAAACCGGTGATAGCAAGAAGCAACCGGAATTTAGAACATTATTTTATTAACGGACGGTATATTAAAAGCAGCATCATTGCCAGAGCCATAGAAGAAGCCTACAAGCCTTTTATGATGCAGCATAAATATCCATTTGTTATGCTCCATTTTACCATGGAGCCGGAATCTTTGGACGTTAATGTACATCCTACCAAAATGGAGCTGCGGTTTCGGGATGGGGAGCTGATATATGGGATGGTAAAGGATGCCATATCAGGCGTTTTAGCTCATAAAGAACTGATTCCGGATATGGAACTTTCTCAGCCGGACCGAGATTTAAAACGAGCTGAAGAAAAAGAAAAAAGCCGGAAGCTGTCAGAAAGCCCAGAGCCCTTTGAAAAAAAAAGAAGGGGTGTTTATGAACAGACTTTAAAGGAGCTTACTTCTATGCCGGAGGGCGTTTTTTTGCGGGAAGAAAGAAGAGGAGAAAACGTAAGGGATCGGAAGCTGAAGCCTTTGCAGTCTGAATATGCCGGAGCAAACAGGGGAGAGGAACGGAAAGAAACACCAATACAAAAGGACAAAACGGAAACAAAGCCATTGCAGGAAGAAACAAAGAACATGTCAGATGCCACTGTCCAGCTGGAGCTGTTTGATGATAAGTTTCTGGCTAAAAAGGCCAGGACAAAGCATCGCTTGATTGGACAATTGTTTGATACCTATTGGCTGGTGGAATATAATCAGCAGCTTTTTATTATTGACCAGCATGCTGCCCATGAAAAGATCTTGTTTGAAGCTACCATGAATTCATTAAAAACAAGAGAATTTGGGACACAGATGGTTAATCCGCCTATTATCCTGACCCTTAGTATGACAGAAGAAGTGCTGATTAAACAGTATATGGAATATTTCCATGGACTTGGTTTTGAGATTGAACATTTTGGCGGAAAGGAATACGCGGTTCGCGGGATTCCGGCAAATTTATTTTCCATTGCCAAAAAAGAACTGCTTTTGGAGCTGCTGGATGGGCTGTCAGAAGATACTTGGGCCCAAAAAGCAGATCAAATTTATGAGAAAGTTGCTTCCATGTCCTGCAAAGCAGCAGTAAAAGGGAATCATACCATGTCGGCTGCCGAGGCAGATGCGCTGATTGATCAGCTTTTGGATATGGAAAACCCATACGCCTGTCCTCATGGAAGGCCTACAATTGTTTCTATGAGCAAATATGAATTAGAGAAAAAGTTTAAGCGGATTGTGTAGTCTGCACAATCGTTTAAGGAGATAAAAAATGACCAAAAAGCCTCCGCTTATTATTCTGACCGGTCCTACTGCTGTAGGAAAAACAGAACTTTCAATAAAACTTGCCAAAGCTATTGGCGGTGAAATTATCAGTGCAGATTCTATGCAGGCATACCGGCATATGGATATCGGCTCTGCAAAAGTTACTCCTGAGGAAATGGATGGAATCCCTCATTATCTAATTGATGTGCTGGAGCCTACGGAGGATTTTAATGTAGTGGTCTTCCAGCAGATGGCAAAAGAGGCTTTGAACCAAATCTATTCCCATGGAAATATTCCGATTGTTGCAGGAGGAACTGGTTTCTATATCCAGGCGCTTCTCTATGATATTGATTTCAGGGAAAATCCGGAAGATAATTCGATTCGCATGGAGCTGGAAGCGGCTGCAAAAGAAAAAGGTACGGAATATCTTCATCAGCTTTTAGCAGAAGTGGATCCGGAATCAGCAAACGCGATCCACAGCAATAATAAAAAGCGGGTGATCCGGGCCTTGGAATATTTTCGGCAGACAGGAGAACCCATATCTCTTCATAATAAGCTTCAGCATCAAAAGGAATCGCCTTATCAGTTTCTTTATTATGTTGTGAATACGGAACGAAGTCTGCTTTATGAGCGGATAGAAAAACGAGTTGACAAAATGATAACACAGGGACTGGTGAAAGAGGTTGAAAAGCTGAAAGAAATGGGCTGCCGGCGAGAAATGGTTTCCATGCAGGGGCTTGGATATAAGGAACTGTTGGACTATTTAAACGGCGAGAGTACCTTAGAAGAGGCAGTTTCCGTTTTAAAACGGGATACCCGACATTTCGCCAAGCGTCAGTTAACCTGGTTTCGGCGGGAGCGGGATGTTTGCTGGCTGAATCTGCCGGAATTTGACTATGACCTGGAGCGGGTGCTCCAATATGTGACAGCACAAATATCAGATACCTTTCCGGAGAGAAGTATTTTTGGAAAAAGATAAGACAAAAGGCAGAAAGAAATCGATGAAAAGAAATTGACAATCACACTGGAAATGTGCAAAATAAAAGAGAAAATGGAAAATAAGTGAATATCAGAGCAGGAATGACAGCTTAGAAAGAAGATAAGAGGAATGAACACAAACGAGATTTACCAAAGTCTGGGAATTAGTCCCAAGGTACTGAATTTTTGTAAAGAAGTAGAGGAATCCCTAAAATCCAGGTTTGAACAGATTGATCAAACTGCAGAATACAACCAGATGAAGGTTATTAAAGCCATGCAGGATAACCGGGTCAGCGACGTTCATTTTGCTGCTACTACCGGATATGGATATAACGATTTGGGACGGGATACACTGGAGCAGGTCTATGCGAATCTGTTTCATACAGAAGCAGCCCTGGTGCGCCCTAATTTAATCAGCGGAACTCATGCTCTTCATATTGCTCTTTCCGGAAATTTGCGTCCGGGAGATGAATTGCTCTCACCAGTAGGAAAACCTTATGATACGTTGGAAGAAGTAATCGGAATTCGGGAGTCTTCCGGTTCTCTAAAAGAATATGGCGTTTCTTACCGGCAGGTAGATTTGCTTGAGGATGGGACATTTGATTACGAAAACATTGAGGCGGCGATTCACGAAAATACAAAAATGGCAACAATTCAGCGCTCCAAAGGTTATGATCCCCGTCCTACATTTTCTGTAGAGCAGATTGGGGAATTAATCCGTTTTATTAAAAAGAAAAAGCCGGATATTATCTGCATGGTAGATAACTGCTATGGGGAATTTGTAGAAAAAATAGAGCCCACCGATGTAGGAGCAGATATCATAGTCGGTTCCCTGATTAAAAATCCGGGAGGCGGTTTAGCACCCATAGGCGGATATATTGCCGGGAAGAAAGAATGGATTGAACGTGCCTCTTACAGGCTGAGTGCTCCAGGGCTTGGAAAAGAAGTTGGAGCAAGTTTAGGGCTTAACACAGCTTTTTATCAGGGACTGTTTTTAGCCCCCACAGTAGTTGCGTCTGCATTAAAGGGGGCAATTTTTGCTGCCAATGTATATGAGAAATTAGGGTATGCGGTAGTCCCTGACAGTAAGGAAGAACGGTTTGACATTATTCAGGCGATAACGTTTGGAAATCCGGAAAGTGTGATTGCGTTCTGTCAGGGAATTCAGGCAGCGGCTCCAGTAGACAGCTTTGTAACTCCGGAACCCTGGGACATGCCAGGTTATGATGCTCCGGTGATTATGGCAGCAGGGGCGTTTGTTCAGGGTTCCTCCATTGAGCTGAGTGCCGACGGTCCCATCAAACCGCCATATGCCGTTTATTTTCAGGGCGGATTAACTTGGTATCACGCAAAACTTGGAGTTATGATGTCACTGCAGAAAATAGCTGACAAAAAGTTACTGTTCATACCATGACGAATCACCACGCTGATTCGTCATGAGCCAGTACCGTTATGGCGGCAAAGCATATGCCCCATCGCCGCCAGGCGATTTTAAATGGGCATATGCTGTTACGTTCACAAGGTACCTGTGAACAGTAACGACAAAAAACTTAAAGTATTATAAATATTTTTCAAAACATATACAGAAGTGAAAACTTATGGTAGAATAAATCAGGATCAGCGTACAAAATCCTGTACACTGGAGGATCGGGGGAATATGAGAGAGAAAAATTGCTGGGTGATGCTGCTGTTTCTGCTGGCAGGAATTGTGCTGGGAGGCTTTGTGGGAAGCCTGACAGAAGGTGTGCCCTTTCTTTCCTGGCTGAATTTTGGCGATTCCTTCGGGTTAAATACTCCTTTCATCCTGGATTTAGGAATCCTTGTAATTACGTTTGGATTGTCGATTCGAATAACCATGGCCGGACTAATCGGAATGGCCTTGGCTGTACTGATTAGCCGCTGGCTGTAACGTTCATAAATTCCCGGGCATTCGTACTTGGAGAGTGGAAAGCGGGGATATGGATACTAAAAATGAAATAAAAAAAGAAACAAAACGAAAAAATATGAAAGACCTTCCGGCAGAAGAACGCCCATACGAGCGCTGCCTGAAGATGGGGCCGGAGCATCTGACCGATTCGGAACTTCTGGCTGTCATCATCCGAACCGGCTCTACAGAAGAAACTTCCCTGGAACTGGCACAGAAGATACTAGCCTTAAATTATCCGAATACGGGTATTTTAGGGCTTTTGCATCTTTCTCTGGCAGAATTCATGAAAGTAAAAGGAATTGGAAAAGTAAAAGCCATCCAGCTTTTATGTGTGGGAGAACTGTCAAGGAGAATTTGGAGGCAGGCGGCAAAGGCAAAACAGCCGATTTTAAAAGACCCGCCGGAAATTGCAAACTATTGCATGGAAGATATGCGCCATTTAGAGCAGGAACAGGTCAGGGTATTATTTTTTGACACAAAGCAGCATTTGCTTCAGGATACGGTTCTTTCCAAAGGAACAGTAAATGCTTCGGCGATTTCCCCAAGAGAAATTTTTATCGAAGCGCTCCGCTGCGGTGCGGTAGCGTTGATCCTGGTGCATAATCATCCAAGCGGCGATCCGACTCCCAGTCGAAATGATGAGCTGTTAACCAGGCGGGTGTTGGAATCCGGCCAGGTTTTGGGAATTCTTTTGCTGGATCACATTATTATTGGCGATACTACTTATATAAGTTTACGGGAACGAGGAATAATATAGATGGAAAAAAAGCGCAGCAAATATCTGTTAACCGCCCTTACGGTTATCTGTATCCTGCTGATAGGAATAACTTCAATTAAAGACGGAGTGATGGAACCTTTAAGAACTGGTGTAGGATATGTTCTGGTTCCCCTTCAGACTGGTGTAAATGCAGTGGGAAAGGGGATTTATAGGGAAATCCGTGATTACAGCCAGTTAAAAAGCGCTCTTGCTGAGAATGAGCGGCTAAAGGAGGAAATCGCACGTCTTACTGAGGAAAATAACCGTCTTCTGGCTGGTGAGTTTGAGCTTGACAGACTGCGGAGCCTGTATCAGCTTGATCAGGATTATATGGAATATGAAAAAATCGGAGCCCGAATTATTGCTAAGGATTCCGGAGACTGGTTTCAGGTTTTTCGGGTCAATAAAGGTTCAGCCGACGGGGTTGAGGTTGATGATAATGTGATGGCCGGAGGCGGGCTGGTTGGAATTGTAACGGATGTAGGTGCAAATTATGCTACAGTACGTTCCATCATTGACGATTCCAGCCGTGTCAGCGCTATGGCCATTCAGTCAGGGGATAACTGTATCGTGGCAGGCGATTTAACGTTGTTTCAGGAAGGGCGGCTCCGGATTACAAATATTACAAAGGATGGGGATGTAAAGGATGGGGATCAGATTATTACATCCAATATCAGTTCGAAATTTCTTCCCGGTATCCTGATCGGATATGCGGCAGATATTACAGTGGATCCTAAACGGCTGACCAAATCAGGCTATCTGATCCCAGTAGCGGATTTTGATAATTTGCAGGAAGTCCTGATCATTACCGAAACCAAACGAACAGGGGATGAAGCCCTGGGAGAGGGGGCAGGTTCATGAAGCGGATAGTTGCTAACCTGCTTTTGATGATTCTGGCCTTTACGGTTCAGATATGCATTTTTCCAATGATCCCTTTTTTGTCAGCAGCCCCAAATCTGCTTTTAATCCTTACGTTTTCCTTTGGCTTTATTCATGGAAGCTGGGCTGGCATGCTGTATGGGCTGTTTGCCGGATTTCTTTCTGACTTATTTTACAGCGGCCCTTTCGGCTTTTATATGCTGATATTTGTTTATATCGGATATGTGAATGGTATTGGAACCAAATATTATTATGAGGAGTACATTACCCTGCCGCTGATCTTGTGTGTGCTTAATGAGCTGGCATATAATATGTATATGTATGTATTTCGTTTCCTGATTCGGGGAAAGCTGAATCTGCTGTACTATTTTAGGGAAATTATGGTGCCGGAAATTATTTTCAGTGTTGTAACCACGCTATTCGTATACCGGCTGTTTTTGTTTACCAGCCGATTGCTGGAAGAACTGGAAAAAAGGAGAGATACTACGATTGTTTGAAGATTTACGTGAGGTACTGAGAGAATTTATTCATAAAGTTGCTTATTCCAGACTATTCGCCCTTACGGTTGTGTTTACCTGCTTATTTGCAGTTTTGGCAGCCCATCTGTTTCATCTGCAGATTGTCCAGGGGGAGGATATGCTGAATAATTATATTCAACAGACAGAGGAAACCTTGTACACGCCCGGTACAAGAGGAAATATATATGATACCAATGGAAATCTGCTGGCATATAATGAGCTTGCATATTCGGTTACCGTACAGGACAATGGAGCTTACCGTACTACTACAGAGATGAATGAAATGCTCCTGCGTCTTGTGACGATTTTGGAAAAGCACGGGGCCAGAGTAGAAGGGAAATTTGAAGTAGGCTTAGATGAAAGCGGAAATATGATTTACACATCCTACAGTGATACCAGCAGACTTGGATTTCTGAGGGATATTTTCGGAAAGCGGAACATAAGTGAGTTAAGCGAAGAATTAGACAAGGATTTGGGCAAATATCTTGTTGACATAACCGCAAGAGAACTTTTTGAAAAAAAGAAACGCGAGTACGGATTGGAAAATTTAAAGGATGAAAAGGGCAACACCATTATGCTGGATGATAAAACAGCATTGGAGATTATCAATATCCGGTATACGATGTCACTGACATCCTTTCAAAAATACTTACCCACCACCGTTTCCTCTTATATTGATGATGAAACGGTAGTGGAAGTAATGGAAAATATGGCAGATCTTCAGGGAGTAAATATTGAGGAATCTTCCGTTCGAGTTTACAATGACAGTATTTACTTTGCTGCTATCTTAGGCTATACAGGAAAAGTACAAAAAGAACGGCTGGACGAGCTGCAAAAGTCTAACCCGGATTACGATATTAATGATACCGTGGGATTAATCGGCATTGAAGATTCTATGGAACTGAAACTGCAGGGAAAAAAGGGATACCGGGTGGTAAATGTAGATAACCGTGGGCGGATCCGGGAGGTAAAAGAAGAAGTGGATCCAGTGGCAGGCCATGATATTTACCTTACTTTGGATACCAACCTGCAAAAGGGAATATACCATCTGATTGAGCGGCAGCTGGCCGGTATTTTGGTAAACAAGCTGGTTCCGGAGGATGAGCCCAATACGGAAAAAACGGATTCCACGAATCTGAAAATACCAATCAAAGATGCGTATTACCAGTTGATTAACAATAATGTTCTTTCTATAAAGGAATTTGAAGCAGAAGATGCTTCCGATACAGAACGGCAGATACAAAGCACATTTGAAAGCTCCAGGGAAAGGATTATGGCTCAGCTCAGAGCTGAGTTAATGAGCGAACATGCTACCATGATGAAGGATCTGCCGAAAGATATGGCGAATTATATGGTTTATATTTATTCGTATTTGTCATCTTCAGCAGTAGGGATTATTAATGAGTCAAAAATTGATGTCACAGGAGAAGCTTATCTGGCATGGAAGGCAGACGAAATTAGTTTAAGGGATTATCTCTATTCCGGAATTGCCGACAGTTGGATTGATACGACAAAACTGAATGCTGACAGCCGGTATTCCAGCGCTGATGATATCTATAATCATTTAGTGGATTACTGTCTGGAACAGTTAATGGAAGATACCCGGTTTACTAAAAGGATTTACCGTTTTCTGATTAATGATAATATTATTACCGGAAAAATGCTTTGCCTGGCGTTATATGATCAGGGAGTTTTGGAAGAAGAACCGGATCAGATTGCCGCATTGAAAAGCAGCGGGGAGCCTTACGCCTACACGTTCCTTTTGGACAAGATATCGAATATCCAGATTACTCCGGCACAACTGGCTTTGGACCCGTACAGCGGCGCTTGTGTAATCACAGATGTAAATACCGGGAAAGTAAAAGCCCTGGTTACGTATCCAAGCTATGATAATAACCGGATGTCAGGAACCGTTGACAGCGAATATTTTTCAAAGCTTCAGAATGATTTATCCCAGCCCCTTTATAATAATGCAACACAGGCGCAGAAAGCGCCAGGGTCTACATTTAAGCCAATCACTGCAGTTGCCGGTCTGGAAGAAGGGGTGATCAGCCTTGGCGAAGTGATTACCTGTACCGGTGTTTATGATGAAATTGCACAGCCGATCCGATGCTGGATTAGTCCGGGCAATCACGGCTCTCTGGATGTGGTAGGCGGATTGAAAAATTCCTGCAACTTTTTCTTTGCAGATGTGGCCCACCGGTTATCAATGGACGAAAACGGGATTTATAATACGGAAAAAGGCCTTGAAACCTTGAGAAATTATGCTACCATGTTTGGTCTGGATCATGATTCCGGAGTGGAAATTTCGGAACGGGATCCGGAAATTTCAAACATTGACCCGGAACGTTCCGCTATGGGGCAGGGAACCAATAACTATACCAATGTACAGCTTTCCAGATATGTGGCAGCGCTGGCAAACCGGGGAACGGTATTTGAATTAAGTCTGCTGGAAAAAGAAACCGATTCAGACGGGAATTTGATCGAAAGTTTTACACCGGTAGCCAGTTCTCATATTAATATCCAAAGTTCCACCTGGGATGCAGTTGCACAGGGAATGCGGGCTGTGATTCAGGAAAGTTCCGCTTCCAGGATTTTCCGGGATCTGCCTATCGAAATTGCCGGAAAGACTGGTACGGCCCAGGAATCCAAAAGCCGTGGAAATCATGCGTTTTTTATTTCTTACGGGCCTTATTCCAATCCGGAAATCTGTGTAACAGTGAATATTCCATACGGATATTCTTCCTCAAATGCGGCAGAAGTGGCTAAAAATGTATATCAACTGTATTATGGATATACCAGTGTGGATGAAATCATTAATACCGGTGCACTGAAGACATCTAATGTGACCATCGGTGATTAAAAGAAAAGAAACACAAAACAAGCTGAGGTGATTATATTGCGCAGTACCGTTGTAATTAAAGGAAATAAATCGGGTATGAGTGTATATCTGGATCCTTCTGTACCCTTTCAGGAGATTTTGGCTGATATCGAAAAAAAGTTTCGGGAAAGCGCAAAATTCTGGGGATCCGTCCAGATGGCCCTGGCGTTAGAGGGACGCAGCCTGACTCCGGATGAAGAGTATCAAATTGTAAATGCAATTATGGGTAGCTCTCAAGTGGAAATCCTGTGCCTGATTGACCAGAATGGCGAGCAAATCAGACGGTGCGAAAAAGCGCTTAATGAAAAACTGATGGAATTAAGCGCTCAAACAGGGCAGTTCTATAAAGGTGATTTAAAGCGGGGCGACAGTTTAGAATCAGAAGCCAGCATCGTAATAATCGGCGATGTCAATTACGGCGCCAGGGTAACGGCAAAAGGCAATATTATCATATTGGGAGAGCTTAAGGGTTCTGTTTTTGCCGGAGCTGCCGGGAACACCCAGGCAGTCGTAGTGGCCCTCGACATGGCTCCTGCTCAAATCCGGATAGCGGATCAGATAAGCCGGAACGGGGAAAAAACGAAGCGCCTTGGCCGCGGCCCAATGATTGCCAGTATTGAAAATGGCGCAATTTATACAAAAGTAATAAAAAAGAACTGGTTAAGTATGTTTAATTTTAATTAGCACTGGAAAAAATTATGGTTATATAGTATAATAAAATAGCTATTTTATGCAGGAGGATAACAGTTATGAGTGAAGTCATCGTTATTACTTCCGGAAAAGGAGGGGTCGGCAAGACCACTACTTCTGCAAACGTAGGAACCGGCCTGGCTATACTGGGGAAAAAGACGGTACTGATTGATACAGATATCGGACTTAGGAACCTGGATGTAGTGATGGGGCTGGAAAACCGGATTGTCTATAATCTGGTGGATGTTGTAGAAGGAAACTGCCGAATGAAACAGGCCCTTATAAGAGACAAAAGATATCCGAACCTGTATTTACTTCCATCTGCCCAGACCAGAGATAAAACAGCGGTCAGCCCAGAGCAGATGAAAAAGCTGGTGGATGATTTGCGGGATGAGTTTGAATACATACTGCTTGATTGTCCGGCAGGAATTGAACGAGGCTTTCAAAATGCCATAGCAGGAGCAGACAGAGCTTTGGTGGTAACAACTCCTGAAGTTTCTGCCATCCGTGATGCGGATCGCATCATCGGGCTATTGGAAGCGGATGAAATGGGCACAATTGATTTAATTGTTAACCGTATTCGAATGGATATGGTAAAGAGGGGGGACATGATGTCCATGGATGATGTAATGGATATCCTGGCTGTGAATGTAATCGGTGTAATCCCTGATGATGAATCAATCGTAATCTCGACGAACCAGGGAGAACCTCTGGTAGGGATGGGCTCCATGGCCGGGCAGGCCTATTTAAATATCTGCCGCCGGATTATGGGAGAGGAGATTCCGTTCTTAAGCCTGGATACCCAGCCTAAGTTCTTTGTGCGGCTTTCCAGCCTATTAAGAAGAGCCTAGGAGGGATGCAGGATGATTTGGGATGTATTTCAGAAAATCCGGAAAAACCATTCCGGCAGTCTGGCTAAAAAAAGGCTGAAGGTTGTGTTGGTCACAGACAAGGTGGATTGTTCACCGGAACTGATTGACAGGATGAAGGATGACATGATCCGTGTCATATCGAAATACATGAAGATCGACCGGGACGGCATTGAGATTAAGATAGTAAACAGCCGTCCGGGAACAGCCCTTTATGCTGCATTTCCGATTCTTGATATACCAAATAAGGGGATCTGTTAATTATGCTGTTTAACTACAAGATTCGAAATTTTAACTTTCGTCTGGTGATTTATGTTCTGGTTTTAAGCGGAATCGGAGTCCTGATTATCCGGAGTGCCTCAGGATCTGCGGAAGATACCAGGGTAATGCGGCAGATAATTGGAATTTGTGCAGGCTTATTTATTGCGCTGGCCCTTTCCCTGATTGATTACCATCGGCTGATGAATTTAAGTACAATCATCTATCTGATCTGCACCGGAATGCTGGCATGGGTACTGCTGAACGGGGTTATGAGGGGAGGCGCAACAAGATGGATTGTGCTTCCCGTTTTAGGGCAGCTTCAGCCGTCAGAATTTACAAAAATAGGACTTATCATTTTCTTCTCCTGGTATTTTGACAAATACCAGGAGCGGATTAACCAGTTTTCAATCCTGGCAGCAGCAGCCGTTTTGTTTGGAATTCCAGTTCTTTTGATCCTGGCAGAACCAAATCTTTCTACCAGCTTAATCATGATTATGATGTTTACTGCTATGATATTCGCTGCCGGATTGAGTTATCGCTGGATTTTCAGCATTTTGGCAGTTTTGACGCCGGTTGTTGCAATTTTTATTTATCTGCTGCAGTATGAGATGGTTCCTTTTTTAAAAGATTACCAGGCAAGGCGTATTTTAAGTTTTATCAATCCTGTAAAGTATCAGGAGAATAATCTTCAGCAGGATAACTCGGTTATGGCTATCGGATCCGGTCAGTTATGGGGAAAAGGGCTGAATAATACTACAATTGCTTCAGTCAAAAACGGCAATTTCCTGTCAGAGGAATCCACAGATTTTATTTTTGCTGTAATTGGAGAGGAGTTAGGATTTGTAGGGAGTATGGTTGTATTGGGATTGTTTTTGCTGATTATTTATGAATGCCTGCTGATGGCCAGAAGAGCGAAAGATGCCGGCGGAAAATTATTGTGTACTGGCATGGCTGCTTTGATTGGTTTTCAAAGCTTTTCAAATATAGCGGTTGCAACCAAATTGTTTCCCAATACTGGACTTCCTCTTCCGTTTATCAGTTATGGTGTAAGCTCTCTCCTTAGTATTTATCTTGGGATAGGGATTATATTAAATGTCGGACTACAGAGAAAGAACACTCACAATTAAGGAGGAGTATGTTAATGAATATCGGACTAATCGCACATGACGCAAAAAAGAAACTGATGCAGAATTTCTGTATTGCATACAGAGGGATTCTGAGCAAACACGAGCTTTATGCAACCGGAACTACAGGGAGGCTGATTGAAGAGGTTGCCAATTTAAATGTCCATAAATATCTGGCCGGGCACTTAGGCGGTGAGCAGCAGATGGCTGCTCAGATTGAGCATAATGAGATTGATTTGGTGATTTTTCTTCGGGATCCATTGACTTCTAAGATTCATGAACCGGATGTCAATAATTCAGTAAAACTTTGTGATACTTATAACATTCCCCTGGCTACCAATTTGGCCACGGCAGAGCTTTTGATTAAAGCTCTTGACAGAGGCGATTTAGAGTGGCGTGAAATGTACCGGTAAGTTTTTACAGGCGGTAATCAAATGGTGAAAAAAAATAAAATTTTATTTGGCTGCCTGCTGACTATGTTTTTGATTGCGACAGGCTGCAGCAGAAAAGGGCTGGAACAGCCTTATAATTGGGAAGAACGTGATTTTTCCATTCAAAGTGCAGAAGAAGACAGACGGGCGGCTGGCTTTGCAAGTGAGCTTTGTGTATTAAGTCCCTATGATACCTGGGAGGATGGTACGGTAGATGCAGAAGCTGCCGCTGTTTTCAGTCTTTCTGACAGCAGCGTAATCTATGGAAAAAATGCCTTTGAGCAGCTTTATCCTGCCAGCATTACAAAGGTAATGACAGCCATGATTGCGATCAAATACGGAAATCTTGAAGATTTAGTAACAGTACCTCAGGAAGCTGTAATAACAGAACCTGGAGCGACTTTGTGCGGTATTAAACCGGGAGAACAGTTGACATTAGAGCAGCTTTTGTACGGTCTTATGCTTCCTTCCGGAAATGATGCTGGGGCGGCGATTGCAGTTCATATGGCAGGCAGCATAGAAGGATTTTCCGAGATGATGAATCAGGAAGCATTTCAGATTGGAGCCACACAAACACATTTTATGAATCCTCATGGATTGACAGACCAGGATCATTATACCACAGCTTACGATCTGTATCTGATTTTTAATGAGGCGTTAAAGCTTCCGAAATTCAGGGAAGTTACAGGAACTACTGCATATACAGCGAATTATACGAATGCTGCCGGAGAGGCAGTTTCAAAGGAGTGGAAAGGCGGAAACTGGTTTATGACAGGAGAGCGGGAAACTCCGGCGGGACTGACTGTATTTGGCGGAAAGACTGGCACAACACAGGCAGCAGGTTATTGTCTGATTATGGCAAGCCGTGATGAAGAGGAAAAAGAATATATTTCTGTAGTGCTTAAGGCTGCAAGCCGTCCGAAGCTATATGAGAACATGACAGAAATAATTCAGAAAATTGTCAATTAACTGTTGCGTTTTTTAGATAGTTATACTATAATTGTTTTATAATTAATTGACATTTTATACAACTTTAATAAACCTAAGGAGGAGATTGTTATGGTTCAGATTATAGCAGGAAATAAGGGGAAGGGTAAGACAAAGCATCTGTTAGAAAAGGCCAACAGCTCAATTAAAACTGCAAAGGGTTCCATTGTTTATTTGGATAAAAGTTCCAAACACATGTATGAATTAAGCAACAAAATTCGTTTGATAAATGTAAATGAATTTCCAATTAGTTCCAGTGAAAGTTTTATTGGTTTTATCAGCGGAATTATTTCCCAGGATCACGATTTGGAAATTATGTTTCTGGACAGCTTTTTAAAGCTGGCAAGCCTTGAGGGAGAAGATATCTCCCAGACGGTTTCAAGTTTGAAAAAAATTGGTGAGAAATATCATGTAACCTTTGTATTAAGTGTTTCTCTGGATGCTCATGAGCTTCCAGAAGAGGTAAGGGATGACGTGATTATTTCCTTATAACTTATAGATGATACGGCTGCTGCAAAAGTTTGCAGCAGCTTTTTTATCATTTTCTTACCTTTTTCTTAGTATGGTATCTTTGCTTGCAATTTTGCCTACTTCCTTTTATAATAGTCATCATATGCAATTATTTAGCCTCCACAGGACGGACTTGAATTTTGAAGGAAAGGGAAGCTTTTTATGGGCGGCAGAAAATTAAAGAAGCATACAAATAAGATTGTGCCATATAAACGTTCCAGAACTCTAAACGTAGGCATGATTATTTTTGCCATTATTTTTATTTATATGAGCTTCAGTGTCTATTCTTATATGACCCGTGAAAAAATCCAATTTTACGAGGTGACAGAAGGCGGTATTGTAAATGAACAGAATTACACTGGTATTATTCTGCGGGATGAAAGGGTAAAATATTCGGATAGGGCAGGAAATATTAATTATTATATAAGAGAAGGAAAACGTGCCAGTGTGGGAACCAGCATTTATTCTATTGATGAAACAGGAGCCCTTGCATCTTTTATGGCGAAGCATCCTGAAGCAACTGCAACACTGAATGAAGAAAATCTGATCGATTTAAAAAAATTTTTGTCTTCTTTCAGCATTACCTATGATGACGAGGCATTTCACACCGTTTATGATACGAAATATTCTCTGGAAGCCCAGGTATTAGAATACGGCAATTTTAATGCATTGGATAACTTGGATGCTATGATGGCGGCAGATGGGATAAATTTTCAGCAGGTGCGGGCAGATGAGGCAGGAGTAATTTCCTACCGCATCGATTCCTATGAAGATATGGATGTTTCTCAGATTTCAGAAGAAGTTTTTGACCGCAGCGCTTATTCTGGCTCCATTACTCAATCCGGTCAGCAGATCCCGGCAGATTCACCAGTATACAAAATTATAACTTCTGATGCTTGGTCAGTGGTGTTTCCGATGACAGAAGATGATGTGAAGGAATATGGGGAAGAAACCTGGCTGAAGGTAAAGTTTAACGGAAGAAAACTGACCGCAACCGGTGATTTTTCTACGTTTCTCGGAATGGATGGAAAGACATACGGTAAACTGGATTTTAACAAATATATGGTTCAGTTTGTTTCAGAACGTTACGTTGAATTTGAAATTGTATCTCAAAAAGTTTCCGGCTTAAAAATTCCAATCAGTGCTGTAACTACGAAAAGTTTTTATCTGGTGCCTTTGGGATATTTGGCACAGGGAGGAGATGGGGACCATTCTACCACCGGCTTTATGAAGGAAACTTACTCGGAACAGGGGACATCGGCCGTATTTGTTCCGACTGAAATTTATTACTCCACAGAAGAGTATTATTATATCGATATAAGTGAGGATGGGGAATTAAAAGCTGGAGATTATCTGGTAAAACCGACAGGGGAACATGTGGCAGAAGAAGAACTGCTTCCAGAAGAGGAAGGCAGCACAGAAGAAGAAACGAATGAAGCAGCATCAGAAACTGCCCGGGCAGCCGAACAGGACGGAAGATTTCAGATTGGTGCCAGCGCTTCCCTTCAGGGTGTTTATAGTATTAATAAAGGCTATGCTGTATTTAAGCAGATTGAGGTACTGGCTTCTAATGATGAATACTATACAATTAAAACAGGTATGCGATACGGTTTGACTGTATATGATCATATTGTATTGGACGGAGCTGCTGTAGAAGAAGGAAAACAAATTTATCAATAACCATCAGGGAGGAGTTTGCTTATGGTAAAAGACAGAATTGATACAGTGCGGGAAAATATAAAAGCGGCCTGTATCAGGGCTGGCCGGGATCCGAAAGAAGTAACATTAGTTGCAGTCAGTAAGACCAAGCCGATTGAATTAATTCAGGAGGCTTACAGGGAAGGTATCCGGGATTTTGGTGAAAATAAGGTTCAGGAAATTGTAGAAAAACATGGGGCTATGGCGGATGATATCCGCTGGCATATGATCGGGCATCTGCAGCGCAACAAAGTAAAACAGGTGATTGGAAAAGCTGTTTTGATTCATTCTGTGGATTCTGTCCGGCTGGCGGAACAAATCGAAGAGGAAGCAGCAAAGCAAAATATACTTGTAAATATTTTGCTGGAGGTAAATGTGGCAAAGGAGGAGAGCAAATACGGATTTTTATTGGAGGAAACGGAAGAAGCAATTTTAAAAATCAAGAAATTTCCTCACATTAAGATTAGAGGATTCATGACAATTGCACCTTTTGTCGAAAATTCCGAAGAAAATCGAAATGTTTTTCAAAAATTATTTCAATTTTATGTTGACATGAAAAGTAAAAACATTGATAATGTTAGTATGGACATGCTTTCAATGGGGATGTCCGGTGATTATGAAGTGGCAATCGAAGAAGGAGCTACTATAGTTCGGGTAGGCACAAGTATCTTCGGTGCCCGTTAAAGATTGGAGAGAGCGCAAAATGAGTCTTTTAAGCAAGCTGATAAGTTCTATGCGTCTAAGCGGCGGAGATGATGAAGACGATTACTATTTAGATGACGACGATTCATTTGAGGATGAACTTCCAAGGAAAGGGTTTTTCTCTAAAAGAACGGATGATGATGAGTACGAGGAAGAAATGGACAATCGCTCCCGTTTTCTCGGCAGCAGAAATAATAACAGTAAAGTAGTTCCAATGAGAAGAAGCATGGAAGTTACGATGATCAAACCTACTTCTATGGAGGATTCCAGCGAAGTCTGCGATTATCTGCTTGCAGGGAAGGCTGTCGTGTTGAATTTAGAAGGGATACATATGGAGATTGCTCAGAGAATAATTGATTTTACTTCTGGTGCAACGTATTCCATTGGCGGTAATCTCCAAAAGATTTCCAACTATATTTTTATTGCAACACCTCAGTCAGTTGAATTATCTGGTGATTTCCAGGATTTGCTTTCTGGCGGGAACTTAGGCGGTGTATCCGGGATGAATATCCGTTTATAAACGGGGGAGAAAAAGAAATTGTTGTGTATGGAGAAGCAAACATTTTTTTTCGGAAGGAAAGGATGCTTGCTTTTTCCAATTTTTAGAGAGATTTGTAAAAGAGAGATTTTTAAGTACAATTGTAAAAAAGATTATCAGGAGGGAAATACGATGGCAGACCGTTTATGCGTGCATTTAGATGGAAATCCTGTTTATGATATTGTGTTAGAGCAAAGCTTTGAATCATTGGCTGATGAGGTCAAAAAGTTGGGAACCGAAACGAAAAAGCTGTGTATTGTAACAGATTCAAATGTAGCGATGCTTTATCTTGACGAAGTGAAAAGCAGACTTTCAAAGGTTTGTCAAGAGGCAGATGTTTTTATTTTTCCAGCAGGAGAAGAGAATAAAAATTTAAATACAGTAAGGGATCTGTACGAAACTTTAATTCAAAAGGCTTACCAGCGTAATGATATGCTGATTGCACTGGGCGGCGGTGTAACCGGGGATTTGTGCGGTTTTGCAGCGGCAACCTATCTGCGGGGAATTTCTTTTATTCAGATTCCTACCACATTACTGGCACAGGTAGATTCCAGCATCGGAGGAAAAACAGGGGTTGATTTCGATGCATATAAAAATATGGTAGGAGCATTTCATATGCCAAGGCTGGTATATACTAATGTAAAAACGTTAGCTACACTGCCACAGGAACAGTTTATTTCCGGAATGGGGGAAGTTGTAAAACATGGCTTAATACAAAATAAAGATTACTATCACTGGCTGATTTCCAACAGTGCAAAAATCATGGAGCGGGATCTTTTTGTTTGTCAGCATATGATTCTGGAAAGCAACAAGATTAAGCAGAATGTGGTGGAAGCAGATCCAACGGAGAAGGGAAACCGGGCTCTTTTGAATTTTGGACATACATTAGGCCACAGCATAGAAAAATTGAAAAATTTTTCTATGCCTCATGGGCACTGTGTAGCCATAGGATGCCTGGCAGCAGCCCGGATTTCGGTGAACAGGGGCTATTTATCGGAAGATGAATTGGATGCCCTTAAGCGTGCAATGAGTACCTTTCAGATGCCTTTGCAAATTGAAGGAGTTTTGTCCGATTCCGTGTTAGAAGCTGTGAAGCATGATAAAAAGATGGAGGCAGGGAAAATTAAATTTATTTTGCTGAAGTCTTTGGGGCAGGCAGTTGCAGATCCAACTGTCAGCCGTGAGGAAATGCTTCTTGGCCTTTCTGAAATTCTAGCGCGGGACGTGTAGATGGCAGAAATGAATTTTAAGACGCGATCTAGTGTTCTGTCCGTATTGTAATAGTTTCCTGAATAGACTGCGGACAGTACACTAGCGGAATCGAAATCATATAATGGGAGAACAATAATTAATTATGCAGGATATAACGAATACATTAAGACAAAAATGGAAAGGGCTGGCTGCTTTTTTTGTAAGTACAGCCGTTTTAATTTGGTTTGATCAGTGGAGTAAAAAGTTAGCTTCGGTCAGCTTAAAAAATCAGAGCGAAATTGTAGTCTGGAAAGGCGTATTTGAATTTCGTTATCTGGAAAACCGCGGCGCGGCTTTTGGGATGCTTCAGGGGCGTCAGGTATTTTTCTTCCTGGTTGCAGCAATTGTGCTGGCTGGGGTAGGTTATGCTCTTTACCGAATGCCTTTTACAAAGCGTTACCTTCCTCTTGGAGGCTGTATGGTTCTTCTTACAGCAGGAGCATTGGGAAATATGATTGATCGAATCAGCCAGCAGTTTGTGGTGGATTTTTTGTATTTTTGTCTGATTGATTTTCCAATTTTTAATGTAGCAGACTGTTATGTTACGATTGCCGCATTTTTTCTTGTTATCCTGGTTATGTGGTATTACAAAGATGAGGATTTGGAGGTCTTTTCCAGAAAGAGGGTGAAACAGGCTTGAACCTTAATTTTGTGGTATCAGAAGAGGAGCAGGATATTCGAATTGATAAGTATCTGACAGATTGCTGCAGCGGTATGTCACGTTCTTTTTTGCAGAAACTATTAAAATCCGGAAATATACTGGTAGATGGGAAGCTGGTAAAAAGCAGCTACAAAGTCAGTGAAGGAAATCAAATTTCCTGCCAGGTACCAGAAGCAGTAGAACCAGAGATTTTGGCGGAACCTATGGATTTGGATATTCTGTATGAAGATCAATCGGTACTTTTAGTGAATAAGCCGAAAGGAATGGTAGTCCACCCAGCAGCAGGCCATTTAAGCGGTACTCTAGTTAATGGGCTTATGTATCATTGCCGGGGCCAATTATCTGGCATTAACGGTGTTCTAAGGCCTGGTATCGTCCATCGGATTGATATGGATACCACAGGTGTTTTAATCGTATGCAAAAATGATTTTTCCCATCAGCATATTGCAGCGCAGTTAAAAGAGCATTCCATTACAAGAAGGTATCAGGCAATTGTTTACGGCGTACTGAAAGAAGATTATATGACTATAGACGCCCCTATTGGACGTCATCCCTCAGAACGGAAAAAGATGAGCATTAATACGAAAAATGGGAAGCGTGCAGTTACTCATGTGTCTGTGCTGGAACGGTTTAGGAACTATACATATATTGAATGCCGTTTAGAAACTGGCCGTACTCATCAGATTCGTGTGCATATGGCCAGCATTCACCATCCGCTTGTAGGCGATATGCTTTATGGGCCAGGCCGCAGCCCTTTTTCGGAGCTTCAGGGACAGACTCTCCATGCAGGCGTTCTTGGTTTTATCCATCCGGAAAGCGGTCAATATATGGAGATTGCTGCTGACCTTCCGGAATATTTTGAAGCAATGTTGTGTAAACTTCGTAATATAAAATATTAGTGAAAGAAAAATTTTCTGTAAAGTTCTGTATCCTATCTATACTTTTCTGGAAATTTATAGTATAATTATAGCAGCGGAACACAGATATACGGTTTATTCCAAAGGAAATGTTCGAATTTTCTATAGAATAGATAATAGTTATCACACTGCGGCCGGTAAGGAACATATTGTTTACAGGCTTGCTGCAGATGGAGTTTCCTCAAAGCAGGATTTTTTTAAATCGGGTTCCGGAAAGGAGATATGGATATGAACGGAAATTTGGTTATTACGATTGGGCGTCAGTGCGGAAGCGCAGGGCGGAAAATTGGCATGAAGCTGGCAGAAGAATTAGGGGTAAAGTGCTATGATAAAGAACTATTGTCCTTAGCAGCAAAACACAGTGGACTATGTGAAGAACTGTTTGAAACTCACGATGAAAAACCTACCAGCAGTTTTCTCTATTCACTGGTAATGGATACCTATTCTATGGGATACACTTCTTCGGCATATATGGATATGCCCATCAATCATAAGGTTTTCCTGGCACAATTTGATACCATAAAAAAACTTGCAGCAGAAGAATCCTGTGTAATCGTAGGGCGCTGTGCAGATTATGCCCTTGCAGATTATCCAAATACAGTAACTGTTTTTATTTCTGGCGATGAAAAAGATAAACTGGCTTATTTAAAAGATTTATATCAGCTAGATCATGCAAAGGCGAAAGATACTATGATTAAAACTGATAAAAAGCGGGCCAGCTACTATAATTATTATTCCAGCAAAAAATGGGGAGATGCCAAAGGCTATGATTTGTGTATTAACAGCAGCGCAGTAGGATATGACGGAGCTGTTAAAATTATACGGGCATTTGCTGAAGCAAAGCAGGCGTGGAAAAATAAATAAAATATTAATAGAATTTTGTTGACAATAAAATCCATACATGCTATCATATCTAGGTATGCCGCACAACGAGGTTATAAGGCTGCATTTTGCAGGCACCACAGTTGGCGAGTAATGATAATAGGAGGTCCCTAAAATGTATGCGATTATTGCAACTGGCGGAAAGCAGTACAAAGTATCCGAGGGCGATATCATTAAGGTAGAGAAGCTTGGCGTTGAAGCTGGTGAAACCGTTACCTTTGATCAGGTATTAGCTGTAAGCAACGGTGAGTTAACCGTAGGATGCCCAACTGTAGCAGGCGCAACTGTAACTGCTTCTGTAGTAAAAGAAGGTAAGGGCAAGAAAGTCATCGTTTACAAGTATAAGAGAAAATCTGGCTATCATAAGAAGAATGGCCACAGACAGCTCTATACTCAGGTAAAGATTGATAAGATCAATGCATAGTTTATGATTCGTGTAACTGTATTTCAGGATTCCGAAAGACTGATAAAAGGAATTGAGTACATTGGCCATGCAGGATACGGCGGCGACGATGGAGCAGATATCGTTTGTTCGGCTGTATCGGCACTGACCCTTAATATGGCAAATTCAGTAGAAGAATTTACAGAAGATGGGTTTCAGGGACAAGTAGATGAAGAAAATGGAGGGTTCTCCTTTTTCTTTACAAAGTCTGTCAGCAAGGAATCAAAACTTTTAATGGATTCTCTGATATTAGGACTTACTAATATCAAGGAAACCTATGGAGAAGAATATATTACGATTGGATTTAAGGAGGTGTGAAAGATGTTTCAGATGAACCTTCAGTTATTTGCTCATAAAAAGGGTGTTGGTTCTACGAAAAACGGACGTGATTCAGAGGCTAAGCGTCTTGGCGCAAAAAGAGCAGACGGACAGTTCGTACTGGCAGGAAATATCCTGTACAGACAGCGTGGAACTAAGATTCATCCAGGCAACAACGTAGGAAGAGGCGGAGATGATACCTTATTCGCTTTAGTTGACGGTGTTGTAAGGTTTGAACGGAAGGGCAGGGACAAGAAGCAGGTTTCTGTTTATCCAAGGGTTATCAATGAATAATGAGCAAAATGAGCTTCATACTGATAGGTATGAGGCTCTTCTTTGCTTTATAGGAAATTGCTTTCCTAATAAAGCAAAAACCCTCCGGGGGATGCGCACTTCGCGCTTAAGGAAACTGTCTGCTGGCGCAGACGCGCTCCGGCGCGAGAGTCCGGCTTGCCGGACTCTTTGGTTCTATCAGAGAAAGTTTGCGGTTTCTCTCCGCCGGGACAGCAAGATGGGGTGTAAGAAGGAGAGCTTTGTCCATGGAGGATATCCAAGCATAAAAAGAAAGGTATAAGATCATATGTTTTGTGACAGTGCGAAAGTATTTATCAAATCCGGAAAAGGCGGAGATGGTCATGTATCATTTCGGCGTGAGCTTTATGTACCTGCTGGAGGGCCTGACGGCGGCGATGGCGGAAGGGGAGGAGATATTATCTTTGAAGTAGAAGATGGATTAAATACCCTGACAGATTTTCGCCATGTAAGGAAATATGTGGCTTCCAGCGGACAAGAGGGAGGAAAGCGCCGCTGCCATGGAGCAAGCGGGGAAGATTTAGTGATTAAAGTACCTGAGGGAACGGTAATTAAAGATTTTCAGTCCGGAAAGGTAATTGCTGATATGTCCGGAAAAAACCGCCGTGAAGTCATTTTAAAAGGCGGAAAAGGCGGACTGGGAAATATGCATTTCGCAACCTCAACCATGCAGGCGCCTAAATATGCGCAGCCAGGCCAGCCGGCTCAGGAACTGTGGGTGCAGTTGGAACTTAAGGTAATTGCCGATGTAGGTTTGGTAGGCTTTCCAAATGTAGGAAAATCAACCCTTTTATCCAGAGTTAGCAATGCCCGCCCTAAAATAGCAAATTATCATTTTACCACGCTGAATCCCCATCTTGGCGTTGTTGATTTAGGAAGCGGTGCAGGCTATGTTATGGCAGATATTCCCGGATTAATAGAAGGAGCTTCTGAGGGAGTTGGATTAGGACATGCATTTCTTAGGCATATTGAGCGCACCAGAGTATTGGTTCATGTTGTAGATGCTGCATCTACAGAAGGCCGAAATCCGATTGAAGATATTCATGCCATCAATAAAGAACTGGAAAGCTATAATCCGGAACTTGCAAAAAAACCTCAGGTAATTGCTGCAAATAAAATCGATGCAATCTATGAGGATGGAGAGGATCAAAATCCAGTGGCAATCCTAAAGGAGGAATTCGAGCCGAAAGGCATCCGGGTTTTCCCTATTTCTGCTGTAAGCGGAAAAGGAGTACAGGAATTGCTGTATTATGTGAATGAATTGCTGAAAACAGCAGAACAGGAACCGATTATTTTTGAGAGAGAGTTTGATCTTTCTTCTGTTAATATTCAGCCGAATTTACCATATACAGTGGAAAAGGATTCAGATGGTATTTATATTGTAGAAGGACCACGGATTGAAAAAATGCTGGGATATACAAACCTGGAATCAGAAAAAGGGTTTGACTTTTTTCAGAAATTCCTGAAAGATAATGGGATTTTAGACGATCTGGAAAAAGCGGGAATCCAGGAAGGCGATACAGTCCGCATGTATGGTTTGGTATTTGATTACTATAAATAAAGGAGATACCTATGACAAGCAAACAACGATCCTATTTAAAAGGTTTAGCTATGAACATTGATCCGATTTTTCAAATCGGAAAGTCCAGCCTTACACCTGAAATAACAGATGCTGTAGATGAAGCGTTAGAAGCCAGGGAATTAATAAAAATTACCATATTAAAAAGCTGCATGGACGACAGCAGCTCGATTGCTGAGATACTGGCAGAACGAACCCGTTCTCAGTTAGTTCAGGTAATTGGAAGAAAAATCGTTCTTTACCGTCCGGCTAAAGATGAGGCAAAAAGGAAAATACAGCTTCCATAGAGAATTCTTATCATAAGGAGAAAGCAGCAATGAGCAAAATTGGAATTATGGGCGGAACCTTTGATCCGATTCATAATGGACATCTGTTCATCGGACGAAAGGCTAAGGAAGAGTATCAATTGGATCAAATCTGGTATATGCCATCCGGACAGCCGCCCCATAAGAAGGATCACAGAATAACGGATAAAAATCATCGCTGCAATATGGTAAAACTTGCATTGGAAGGGCAAAACGGGATGATATTTTCTGATTTTGAAATCCAGCGTCCGGGGAATACTTATACTGCAAAAACATTGTCTTTGTTAAAAGAAGATTATCCCAATGATAAATTTTATTTTATTTTAGGTGCAGACTCTCTGTATGAAATTGAGCAGTGGTACCATCCGGAACAAATTATGGAATATGCTGTTATTTTGGCTGCCTGCCGTGAATACAGCCATGCTCACCTAAGTTTAAAAAAGCAAATCGACTATTTGATTCAAAAATATAACGGAGAAATTTATCCGATTCATAGTCAGGAAATTCATGTTTCATCGGAAGAGATACGAGCTATGATTTCAGAGGGAAAAAGACCTGAACGATTACTGCCTAAAACTGTCTATGAATATATTCAGGAATATCATCTATATCTGTAGTATTTAACAGATTGTAAAGTGAATTACAGCAAGGAGGAAGTAGAAATGACAGAAGCATTAAACTTGATTTTATCTTACCGAAAAAATCTGGAAATGAAACTGGATCCTATGCGTTATGAACATTCTTTAAGTGTATCATTTACCTGCATCAACCTTGCCATGCGTTATGGATATGATTTAGAGAAAGCAGAAGTGGCAGGTTTGCTTCATGACTGCGGGAAACGGTATTCTGATGATATTATACTGAAAAAATGCAAAAAACACGGTATTGCTGTTTCGCCAGAAGAGGAGGAAGCTCCGGCTGTACTCCACGCTAATTATGGAACTTGGCTGGCAAAACATAAGTACGGAATTAGCGATCCGGAAATATTATCAGCAATTCTTTATCACACAACAGGAAAACCTGAGATGAGCGTTTTGGAAAAGATCGTGTATATAGCGGACTATATTGAACCAAGAAGAAATAAGGCATCTAATTTGCCGGAAATCCGAAAATTAGCTTTTGAAGATCTGGATGAAACTATGTATCAAATATTAAGAAGCACTTTGATGTATTTGAAAAAGAAAGGCGGAAAATTAGAGCCGATAACAGAAAAGGCATATGAATATTATAATCAGCTTCACAAATGTTCTCTCTAAAGTATGTCTATATGTGAGGAAAATGTGTTTTAGTGAGAACATAGTTTGAAAAATTGATTTGGTATATTTAAAAATTAGGAGATTTTTATGGAAGATTCAAAAAAAATGGTAAAGTTGGCCGTGAAGGCTTTGGAAGAAAAAAAAGGAGAAGATATTCAGATCATTGATATCCATGAGATTTCTGTTTTGGCTGACTATTTTATTATTGCAAATGGTAATAATTCCAATCAAGTACAGGCTATGGCAGATCAGGTACAGGAAGATCTGGAAAAAGCCGGATACGAGTGTAAGCAAATAGAAGGCTACCAAACAGCAAATTGGATTTTAATGGACTACAAAGATATTATCGTCCATGTATTCTGCAGAGAAGATCGTCTGTTTTATGATCTGGAAAGAATCTGGAGAGATGGAAAAACGATTATCAATGCAGATGAATTATAGTACTGACACGTTTACATTTCACCAAATGACTTGCCTGAATTTCCTTCTGCTGCGTTGTTGTTGGGAAACGATGGGGTGGCACCGCCTCCCTCCGCCGCCTTGCAGACTGAAAATTCATTCTGTGCTATTTGGCTGAAAGTAAGCCTGTATTATAATAGGGACAGTACACTAGCATCAATTTGTAACGATAACCGATCTATGGATAATATGAATAAAATAGTATAAAAATGGGTGCTGCAAAACGGTCAAAACCACATAATATGTAGCTGTAGCCTGAATATCGGAGGATATTTCTGCTATATCTTATTGTAAGAATTTCGTTTTGCAGCGCTTTTTTGCAGTCACATCATACGTATCAGACCGATTACCTTTCCGATAATCTGGACATCAGTTACAATAATTGGATCCATTTGGTCATTTTCCGGCTGAAGCCGTATATATTCTCCTTCCCTATAGAAACGTTTCACTGTAGCAGAATCCTCCATCAATGCTACAACAATTTCCCCGTTTTCTGCCGTATTCTGCTGGGCAACTATAATTTGATCTCCATCAAAAATCCCTGCATTTATCATACTTTCTCCCTTTACTCTCAGCATAAAGGCTTCCTGATTAGGAAGAATCTCAGCCGGAACAGGGAAATAATTTTCGATGTTTTCCTGGGCTAAAATTGGCTGACCTGCTGCGACAGTGCCAATTAAAGGAATGTTTACCAGTTCCCGTCTGGTAAGGTTAAAGCAGTCATCTAAGATTTCAATTGTTCTTGGTTTAGTTGGATCACGGCGAATGTAACCATTTTCTTCCAATGTTTCTAAATGAGAATGAACGGAAGAAGTGGATTTTAAATGGACTGCTTCGCAAATTTCACGGACAGACGGTGGATACCCTTTTCTTAAAATCGTGTCCTTGATATATTCTAAAATTTCCTGCTGCTTTGCAGAAATTTTTCTGTGAGTCATATACAATACCTCCATAATTAAAAATGCCGAATTTTAATCCTATTCTATTTATAATAGTAACATATGTTCGGAAAAAATGCAAATAAAATACAAACGATTGTTCGAAAAAAATAAAGAAAAATGGCAAAAAGAATTGACAAACAGATGTTCGCCTGATATGATTGTAGATACAGAATAGAACATTTGTTCGCAACATGTTTTCGGATCAGTGTGTATTGTAGATAATTGCTGTTATGTCGGCTAGGAGGTAGGGGTATGGAAGGAACTGCAATAGAGTATGCTATGGAAGTTATTTTGAAGAAAGAGATGAGGGCAGAAGAGCAGCGCTGCCAGCGAAGACAGCAGGTCTATGCACGAATTGTTTTGACCATTGCCATAATTTTGCTGCTTGGTCTTTCTATTAAAAATTTGATGCTGATTCATGTTTTCGCCAATGAAGCCACAGCAGCAGTATGGGCATCAGGAAAACAAGATACAGAGCTTTCTGGAATAGAAAATCAGTCAGATGAAATTTCAGCAATAATACCACAAAGCAAATCGGGGGATACTGATTCAGCAGTAATGTCTGTTTTTTCACAACCGCATTATACCAGCATTTTGATTGAAAATGGAGATAGTTTGTGGAGTATCGCTTCCCGATATGCCTCCATGACTCATATGGATGTTCGGGAATATGTGGAAGAGCTGAAGCGAATCAATCGTCTGACTACCGATCGAATCCATGCCGGGCATTATCTAATTGTAGTGTACTATGAGTAGGAATTAATATGATAGTTGTTACATAAATTCATTATTGATATTTCATATATAGAAAATAGTTTACATAAAATAGTTATGTTAATTCGAAAGAAAAGAAAATTATATACTGCCGTATTCGATTTTTTAACAGTTTTGTCATATATAAAGGCTGCAGCCGAAAAATCCAATACAGCAGTTGTCAGAATGCAGAAACATAGTTCAATTTCAGTTTTAATTTGCTTCTAATCTGTTTCTTCAGAATCACAGATTCCGTTATCATCAAAGTCGTGGTGATGAATATTGCCGCCTGTTCCATAAAATTCTTTTCCTACTACATTGCGATTTAGACGGCTTTCTTCTACCAGTTCTGACAGCATGGTACGAATTTTTTTGGGATTTACAATATTTTGGAGTATGATTTCAGGGGAACTGTCTACAGTTGCTTTTATTATAATATCACCAGTATTAAATAATTTTCCGGCCAGCGACTGGTGCATGGTGATATCTACGATGCGATAAAGCAGGGTTTCATCCAATGTGGTATGAAGCAGACCGGATTCCAGCATCAACCGATCATTTTGGATATAATACTTTGTAAATGACCAGGGAAACCACATAAAGTGTTTTCTGTCTTTCCATAGTATATCCTGAGTTTGATTTTTATTTCTCATTATGTAAGCCTCCTAATTTTTATTAACAATGAACATAATCGTTCAAATGTGGTTTTATTCTTCTCGCAGGCGAACCACATTTCTGGCGCTTCTCCGCCGTTCATCTTCCATAGCAGCATAGTGCTTTTTTGTTGTATTGACATCGGAGTGCCCTAATACATCCGCAACAAGATAAATATCTCCAGTTTCACGGTATAAGTTGGTGCCATAGGTACTTCTTAATTTATGAGGTGTAATTCTTTTTAAGGGAGTTACTGTTCGGGCATATTTTTTAACCAGATTTTCAACACTTCGCACAGATATCCGTTTGTTTTGAAGAGAAAGAAAGAAAGCATCTTCATGCCCCAATTCCGGAACTATGCTTTTTCTCTGTTCCAGATAGTCCTTTAAAGCATATTCTACCTCGGTTCCAAAATAAACCGTGACTTCTTTTCCGCCTTTTCGATGAATTTGAATGCCGCCATTTTTAAAATCGATATCTTGAATATTTAATCCGATACATTCTGATACACGAATCCCGGTTCCAAGCAGGAGAGTAAGAAGCGCCAAATCGCGAATCTTGGTTTTCGCGTGATATGATTTTTGCTTTTCTGTCAAATGTTCGCCCTGTTCAACTGCATCTAAAAGAAGCGCTACTTCATCAATATCCAGGCGGATGATTTCTTTGTCATGAATTTTTGGAAGCTGTACTAGGGCAGGAGGGTTGGTTTTAAGCTCTTCCAGGCGGAAAAAATAATTATAAAAACTTTTCAGTGAACAAATTTTCCGCATAATCCCTCGTTCTTTATTAATAATTTCCTGGTTTTTTTCGTTGAACCGATATTTCAGATATTCCATATATTCTTCAATATCTACAGAACGGAGTTCATCTAATTGCTCCAATTTAATTTGCCTTAAATCTTGCTTATAAAAAGCGGGGTGTTCCTGAATTAAAAATTCAAAAAACACTTTTAAATCAAATGCATAAGCAATCCTGGTTCTGGATGAAGTTCTTGGCTCAATTCCACGGAAAAATTGAGAACAGAAGGGTGGAAGTGCCTGAATCAATTGGCGCAAATGAAGAACATTATTTCTGTCAATTTGTTCGTGGTATGGTAAATTGCTCATAGATTTTCCTTTCATTCTGATAGATTTGCAGTGTATCAGCGTGTGTTTGCATTGTATTTGTGAAACAAGGCACAGGAATCCCAAGCCTAAGGCAGCTTCATTGAATTCGGATCCGGCCATCCTTTTATGTTTCCGTCAATAATAGCCCGGAACATGCGATTTTTTGCACCAGGGTTTTCAAATTCCAATTGCTTTGATAATTTTTTAACATATTCACGTTTCGTATGACCATCCACAGGACATGGATTTTTACATACAGGAAGCTGGTATTTGTTACGAAAACCGATTACTTCAGCTTCTGTTACAAAAATCAGCGGACGAATCAGTGTCAAATCCATGCGGTCAAGATAAGTACAGGGAGAAAACGAATAAAACCGTCCCTCATATAACATAGACAACAACATGGTTTCAATTACATCATCGCGGTGGTGTGCATATGCAATTTTATTGCAGCCCATTTCTTTTGCAGCGCGATTAAGCGCCCCTTTGCGCATTTTCGCACATAATGAACATGGGTTTGATTCATTTCTGGATTCAAAAAGAATCGGGCCTATGTTGGTAGAAATGATCTGATAAGGAACGGAAAAATTATGGCAAAGAGATCTTATTGGCTCTAAATCCATATTTCCAAAACCTAAATCAACTGTAATTGCAGAGATTTTAAAATGGTTTGGATAAAAATTCCTTAGGTTCCCAAGGGCGTAAAGCAAAGTTAAACTGTCTTTACCGCCAGAAATGCCAAGTGCAATATGATCATTTTGTGCAATCATATGATATGCATCAATGGCTTGCCGAGTTAAGCTGAGTAAACGTTGAAGTTTCATAAATAAAGTCCGTTAATAAGTGATGATATGATGCCAGGGTTAAAAGGTTATATAGTTAATATATAAGTAAAGCAGTGCAAAAAAGCCTATAACTATTCGTTAAAGTATTCTTTCGCGCATAGTTGAATATCAGTTCCTGCTGCTATTATATAACGGAAAACCAAAAACCACAAGACTTCTTAATCAATTCTGTACCGTGGTTTTTGGTTTTCTGCTTTAAGTTTTTCTGTTTTAAATGTTTCTTGTTTCTTTTTTGAATCAATAGATTTCTTTTTCTTTTAATAATTAATTATTATTTTTTCTTTCAATAATTAATTATTAACAATTAACTATTGATTCAAATTTATTTATTCAAAACCTGGTCCGTAAGCTTCTGTAGTGGTTTCTGCCGGCTTTGTATAGTCGGTGGAAACGGTTGGATTTACGGATCCGGGGCCTTGATGTATTTGATCGTCAGACAATGTAGGTTCTTTGTCAATTATTGTAGATGATGGTTCAGAAATTCCATTACTTTCTTCAATCGTTGTAATTTCTCCAGTTGTTTCCTTTGTATTCCCGTCATCTTGTTTGTCTTGTTCCGTTTCCGAAGGAATGGATTCTGCAGAAGTTTCCGATTCATCAGATGCTTCTGTTGGTTCTAAATCAACTGCTGCTCCATTTTCCGGTTCCTTCTCTTCTGCCTGAGCAGTATGGTCTGAAGGAGGATCTGGATTTGGGGAAGGATTGTTCGTTGTACCAGATAAGTTTTTATCAGGGCCTGTTACCTTTCCTTCTTCGTAAATACCAGTCCGCTCACTGATTTTGCTGCTGATAGATTTAACTGATGCAGATGGCTGGAAATTTTCTGTATCAAACAAGAATTGATGTAAAATTACCACATTTGATTCTAATGTCATGGGAATTACGCAGTCTAACTTCCCGATATCTGCTGTAGTTTTGGCAAATGGAAACCCTCCGCTTTGTCCCAGATGGTATCGCTTTACATCTTTTGCCAGAGGGATGACATCTTCTATTCCAATGCTGGTAGAAATTTCCGGTATCACAGTTCCAACAATCGTGCTTAATGTTTGGAAATCAGCTTCTTTTGCTTTCTCCATAGCCAGGGAAACCACTTTTCTCTGGCGCTCTGTCCGGTTGAAATCAGTATCCATTAACCGCAGACGGCTGTAGGCTACAGCTTGGACACCATCTAAGTGATTCCAGCCTGCATGTTCCAGATGTGTGGAATAGATGCCAGTGGATTCTACGGTTGCTGTAATAAATGAATTAATATAACGGAATTCGCTGTCCGTAATTTCCAGATCAATTCCTCCTAAAATATTAATTGCGTCAGCTACCGCTTTCCAGTTAAATGTAGCATAGTCATCTACCTGAATATCAAAGTTTCTCTTTAATGTTTCAACTGCCTGCTCATGGCCGCCTTTAAGATAAGCTTCATTAATTTTATGAAATTCGCCATCAGCATTTATTTGTACATATGTATCACGAAATATAGAAACCAGGCGGATTTCTCCTGTTTTTTTATTTATGCTTGCAATCATCTGCACATCCGCTAATGTACCTTTTTCCAGTTTATTATTATCACGGGCATCCACTCCAAAAACAGCAATATTCCAGTATCCATCCCGATCTTTCATCCAGCGCTTTCCATATAAAACAGCGCTTATCAGAAGAATTCCTAAAAGCAGAATTTTAAATCCATGACGCTTTTTTCGTACCTTTGTTATTCGAACGGAAGATCGAACAGAAGAATGCCGTTTTTGCTTTGCTGCCTGCTGAGAATGAGCGGTTTGGGAATAAATCTGCTTTTCCTGTCTGCTGTGTTCCGGCCTTTGGAAGCGTTTATTTGGGTAGTTCGTATTATTATATGCCATATTTCGGTATTGTTTTGGCTTGCGGGTTAAATCATTATCCTGCTGCACATCAAAAAATTGGAAATCTGGATCAAACTCCTGGCTGATGTAACTGTCCTCTTCTGCTTCATCTTCTAAATCGTAATATTGTGTTCGGCGGCTGTGATTAGTGGTTCTTTGTGTGTACTGCTCTTTTTTGTGTCTTCGGGCCCTCATACGATCTAACTCATCGCCGTAATCATCATAATTACCATGTTTATCATTAAATCCATTTTTTAACATAGCATAACCTCATTATAGATATACTTGCTGCAAAGATAGTATGTTTTTGCATGTTGTGGTTTTATATGATGTGAATTTGTTCACACATCTTTCACACATTTTCCGATATAGTATATCATATTATATTTTTAAAAAACAGAGAAGAATCATTAATAAACATTAAATTATCTTTAAGAAAGTTGACCTTCAGACTGACCTGGGATATAATGGGAGAAATCTGTGCACAATTTAGGAGGGGCAGATTAAGAAAGAAGCGCCATGCACCGGTTTTTGCAGCGTGAACAGTCTTCTGTATTTCAAAAGACTTTAAAAACCGGTTAACGAGGTGGAGAGAGAATCGAAATTATTCGGCGGATGCTCTCCCGTGCTGCTTTGGGCATGTGATCCTTGCTGAAAATATGCAGGCAACTGCAAAACAAAAGGCAGGGAATCAAAGCAAGAAAATTGAAAAAATGAAAGAAAGAATGAAAGAACAGTGAAAGTAAAACAAAAAGGAGAATGAATATTATGTGCGGGATTATTGGATATACTGGGCCTTTGGAGGCAAAAAAGCTGTTAATTCAAGGACTTGCTGGTTTGGAATACCGTGGATATGACAGTGCGGGAGTTGCTTTTTTTAATACGAATTCCCAGATTCAACTAATAAAACAGGTAGGCAAAGTGGCGGCCTTAAAGGAAGCTTGCCAACTGGCCTCAAATGATACCCACTCCCATTGCGGTATTGGCCATACCAGATGGGCTACCCATGGAGGGGTAACAAATGCCAATGCCCATCCTCATCAAGCAGGAAGCGTTACTTTGATTCATAATGGAATTATTGAAAACTATCATCAATTAACAGAGGAATTTCGCCTTCAGGAAAAATTAGTTTCTCAGACTGACAGCGAAGTGGCAGCCTGGGTTTTAGACCATTATTATCATAACGATCCGTTTACTGCAATCAAGGCAATGGTAAAAAAGCTGGAAGGATCCTATGGATTTTGCATTATGTTTTCAAACCGGCCTGGAGAGATTTATGCGATTCGAAGCGTAAGCCCGCTTGTTGCGGCATATACCCACTCCGGAGCTGTGATTGCATCAGATTTAACAGCATTAATTCCGTATACACAAAATTATTTTGTAGTCCCGGAAGGCGAAATTGTCCGGCTAACGCCGTATAAGGTTCAGACCTATTCATTGGATACGTTTGAAAAAACTCAGCCGGAACAAATGACGGTTAACTGGAATATGGATGCTGCAATGAAAAATGGATTTCCCCATTTTATGCTGAAAGAAATCCATGAACAGCCGGAAGCTATGAAACAGACTATATTGCCAAGATTAAGCAAAGGGTTACCAGACTTTACAGATGATGCCATTTCTGATGATGCATTCCTCTCCTGCTCTCAGATTCATATTATTGCATGTGGAACCGCTATGCATGCAGGAATGGTTGCAAAAACCATCATAGAGCCACTCCTTCGCATTCCGGTATCAGTTACAATTGCATCGGAGTTTCGTTATCAGCAGCCGTTGATTGATGAAAAAACTTTAGTGATCGTAATTTCCCAGTCTGGTGAAACGATTGACACATTAGCAGCCATGAGGCTTGCTCAAAGTTACGGTTCCAAAACCCTTGCTATTGTTAATGTGAAAGGTTCTACGATAGCAAGAGAAAGTGGATGGGTACTATACACTCATGCTGGCCCTGAGATCGCTGTAGCCAGTACGAAAGCATATTCAGTTCAATTGGCAGCACTTTACCTGATTACATGCCGTATGGCTCTGGTACGCAAGATTTATACAGCGGATCAGGCAAGGGAATTCCTGGCTGAATTTCTAGATGTAATTCCAGCTATGGAATCTGTGATCCAAAAAAAGGAAGAAATGAAATCAGTAGTCACCCATATTATCAACAGTCCGGATGCTTTTTTTATCGGAAGGGGGCTGGACTATGCCTTTTCGCTGGAAGGGGCATTAAAGCTGAAAGAGATTTCCTATATCCATGCAGAAGCATATGCAGCCGGTGAATTAAAGCATGGAACAATTGCCTTGATTTCTGAACAAGTTCCC
>JAAWIS010000125.1 GCA_022796475.1 Lachnospiraceae bacterium
GTATCAATTGACAGGAGTTTTCGGATGCTGACTGGCAATGAAATCTGTCCTTTGGAAGAAACTGTCAATATTTGTGTGTTCATTTGCTTACGCCCCTTTCCGGTAAGAATTTCTTACTTATATTATGCCATAATATAAAAATATATGCAAGAAAAATTGAATTTATATGGGAATGATGATAAGATGAGGGCATAAAATTAGGAAGGAAGGAAACCAACATGAAGCAGAAAACTATGAGAATGATACGCAAATGTCTGTTACTGTTGCTTGCAGCGGCAATGCTTGTGGAAACATGGCAAGTTCCAGTACAGGCGGAAACAGCAAAGCAGCAAGCAAGAGCGGGGGAGATGCCTGCCAATCCAGTGCACCACTGTACGGAACAAGATGATGGCTCAGATAGCACCGACTGGAGTTACATCTACTTCGGCAGCTATCCCCAGACGGAGGTCACTGGGGCTGCGCTTACTTCTGCCATTACCAGGGCGGATTATGATGTGAATGGGGACGCCTGGGTAAACGGTACAAAGTATCGGAGAATTAGTAAGAGTGATATGAATTATGATAGATATTTTGGGGACACTGCCTATCGTTATTTTAAGTGGGAACGCATCAAATGGCGTGTGCTGCAGAATGACGGCTCCACGCTGTTCGTGATGGCTGATAAGGGATTAGATTGTAAAGATTATAATGAGGAATATGCATCTATCACATGGGAAAACTGTACGCTCAGAAACTGGCTAAATAATACTTTCTATAGTACGGCATTCAGTAGAAGTGAACAGGGAGCCATTGTGGGGCAGACTGTGGTAAATGAAGACAATCCATGGTATGGCATCGCTGGTGGGAACAATACCAATGATAAAGTGTATCTTTTGTCCATCAGGGAAGTGACAAATCCATCTTATGGGTTCTGTAAAGCAAATAATATCAGTTCGGCAAGCCGTCAATTGAAAACCAACGACTATGCACATGCAAGGGGAGCGTATACGAATGTCATCAGCGCTTATGCAGGCAACTGTTGGTGGTGGCTGCGCTCACCCGGCAACTATGCGGATCGTGCCACGCCTGTCACTTCTGACGGGTACATCCATAGACATGGTCATTATGTCTACCAGAATTCTGCGGCCGTTGTGCCAGCTTTGCATATCAATTTGTCATCTGATCTCTGGTCAGAAGCTAAAGAGGAAGGAAAACAGAAAAAGTCGATTGCGGTTTTTACTACTGAAAAATCCATGGGAATTAAAACGGGTAAAAGCATGTGGATGGGTTTTGGTTTGCTGGATGAAAATAGTGGTTTACTGGATGATAAATGGGAAAAAATGTCTGTGGTCGTTAGTGATCCAACAGTTATTGCACTCTCAGATTATATTGAAACGGAATATGGATATTCTCTTGAAGTGATTGGAAAAAAACAAGGTGCGACCAATATTACAATAACAGATACAGAAAGTGGTATTAGTACAATTATTACAGCTTTTGTTCAAGATGATTATGCTAATACATATTCTTATGCTATAAGTGATATTCCATCGTTTTATCCAAACAATAATTTTGAAAAGAATATAGAAACAAATATATATGATTTAAATGGTTTGTATATCAATAAATATAAGTGTACCAAATCAACAAATTCCTATAATATCAGTTTTGATGTTTATAATAAAAAATATTATTCTGGAGCAATTGATATTTATGATGAAAATGGGATGTGGATTGGATATGAAGAAATAGATAAGTATAGTAATATTTCAAGCTTATGGGATACTGGAGAACAGACTTATTTTCTGATTTCAGATACAATTACAGGAAAAATGCTTACATATGAACAAGCGTCATCTTCAAAGCATACGCATATAGATATTGAGGTTCCAGAAGGGGGATATTTTACAATATCCAACAATATATCAGAATCACCAGGAACTTTTTTCGTTAATGCGTTTGAAATATTATTTGAGGGAACTTCTGCAGCATTTGATTTATTTATATCAGGCAGCACTGAAGAATCAGCACTTACCAGTTTTAAGAAAGAGATAAAAAAATCCTTTGCAACTCGTTTAATTGAAGCGCGCAATGAAGGACTAAATGATAATATAAAGAAACAGTCACAGAAAATTATGCTTGATAGTATGAAATCAAAAATAAAACAGATAACGAAAGAAAACATCAAAACAGGATTAAAAGATAAACTTACATCAACAGATACAATGTGTTCAGATATTGCAAACTTGGCAGAAGATATGCTAGCTCCTCAATCATTTAATATAGAATGGAAACCTATATTTGAGAGCGCAACGGGGATTGGAGAATCATTTTTTACCAAATTTGCAGGACCAGCAGGAATTGCACTTAAAGGATGTTTTGCATTAAATGATTCTACCAGCAAAATTTTAATGGCTATGCAGATGGCAGAATCTGCCGGAAGTCCATATGTAACGATTTTTTCATCAGTAGATACAGGTTATATTAACCCATATGGTGTTATGGTAAATACAAATGGGAATATAGATGCTGAATCTGTACTTCAGGTATTTAGGGTATCTGATAGCGATGCGATTGAGGTTTTGCTTGACAGCAGTAATCCGTTAGAAATTCATGAATTGTACAATATATGTTTTGTAAAAGATGATACACTTGTACAGCCTAACGGAAAGGTAATGGTACAAATTCCAATTCCAAATGGAATGAAAGGTAACACATGTAAAGTTTATCGACAAGAAACAAATGGCAAGTGGACAATTCTTGACGCAAAAGTGCAGGGAAACTATCTGGTATTTGAAACGAATCATTTTAGCTTGTATGCGCTTATAGGAGAGAGCGATAATCTTGTTATTTCTTCTTTGCCAAACAAAATAAGTTATAAAGAAGGAGAAACATTAGATACAAATGGATTAGTGTTAGAATTAAATGGGCAATTGATAACGGAAGGCTATATTTGTGAACCTACGGTATTATTTGGAAATGGAAAGCAATTTGTAAACGTTATATATGGTCATTCTGCTACAAAATTTGAAGTTAATGTCGAGAAAGGAGAACAAACTCCAACCGTATCTTATTACAACGTAACCTATAATGCCAACGGCGGTAAAAACGTTCCAGCTGCGCAAAAGAAAACCAGTGGAAAAACACTGACTTTAAGCAAGACTAAACCAACCCGCACTGGCTATACATTTCAGGGCTGGGCAACTAGCAAAACTGCAACGGTAGCTACCTATAAGGCGGGAGGTTCTTTTAAAACAGACAAAAATATTACCCTGTATGCTGTATGGAAAGCCAATATCTATAAAATTGCATTCAATAAAAACGGCGGTTCCGGTTCTTTGAGTAAGGTGTCCCGCACCTATGGAAAAGCTGCGGCTCTTCCAGCAAATAAATTTACCCGTTCCGGCTATAAATTTCTTGGCTGGAATACGAAAAAGAATGGCTCTGGCACTAGCTATGCCAACAAAGCCAGCGTTAAGAATCTGACTTCCATTAATGGAAAAACAATTACACTATATGCGCAATGGGGTAAAGGCGTCACGGTGACGTACAATGCCAACAGCGGAAAAGTGTCCACAAAGTCGAAAAAAGTATATCATAAATCGGCCTATGGTACTCTTGCAAAACCAACGAGAAAAGGATATGCTTTCACTGGTTGGTATACGAAAAAGAGCGGTGGATCAAAGATAACTTCTAAAACGAAAGTACTAAAAAACTCTAATCACACCCTTTATGCCCACTGGGCTAAAACAAAATATAAAATCACCTATTATCTAAACGGCGGAAAAAACAATGCGAAGAATCCATCCGGCTATTATAAAACAACTGCTACAATCACTTTGAAGAATCCGACAAAAACAGGATATACTTTCAAGGGGTGGTATTCTGATAGTAAATTTAAGAAAAAAGTAACGAAGATCAAAAAAGGCAGCACCGGAGCCAGGAAGTTCTATGCCAAATGGGTTGCAAACACCTATACCGTCCGTTATAACAGCAATGGTGGTACTGGCAGTATGGAAGATACCACTTCGATGAAATATGGAACTTCATATAAGCTGAGAACAAATACTTTTAAAAGAAGTGGATATGTTTTTGCTGGGTGGGCTACCGCCTCGGATGGTAAAGTGGTTTACACTGACGGTGCTTCAGTAAAGAATTTGGTTTCAAGTAATGGGGCAGTGAAAATGTTATATGCGAAATGGGATCCTATTGCAGTGGAGAAAGTATCTCTTAATGCAACTTCTATCAGTGTCAACATTGGTGAAGCTTACAAATTACAGGCTGCTATCTCCCCTGCAGAAGCAATAGATAATCTTGTTTGGAGCAGTGGCAACACTGCGGTAGCAACTGTTTCTAATGGTGTTGTTACAGGAGAAACGGCAGGAATGACAACAATTACTGTAAAAAGCAGCAATGGAAAAACAGCAAGCTGTATTGTGACTGTAAAGACACCGGAGATATTGCCTTCTGGGGTCACATTAAGCGAGAAAACGGCAACGATTGATGTTGGAAAAATGGTTTCTTTAACTGCCACAGTAGCGCCCAGTAATGCAACCAATAAGAGTGTTATATGGGCTAGCAGTAATACGAGTGTGGCAACAGTAAGTGACGGAACTGTTACAGGCAAATCTGCTGGTAAAGCAACAATTACAGCTGCGACTATCAATGGAAAAACGGTGAGTTGTACTGTGACCGTTACTGATTCAGTGGTAATTGCTGAAAGTGTTTCCCTTAATAAATATAGTTTGAATCTGGAAAAAGGAGAAACAGAACAGCTCCAGGCAACAATTGAGCCAAGTAATGTTACGGATAATTTTGTTGTATGGTCAAGTGCGGATATGTCGGTTGCAACAGTTGACCAAAACGGAACTGTGAAAGGGGTAAATGATGGAAAAGTAACAATTACGGTTTCTGCTGCTAATGGAAAGAAAACCACATGTTCTGTAACAGTTTATACATCGGTTCCAATTCGCACAGTTGAAGAATTAAAAGCGATTGAAAATGATTTGGATGGAAACTATAAATTAGCTGCAAATATTGATTTAGGTAAAAGCGAATGGACACCAATCGGCAAAGATAAAAATACGCCGTTTACCGGAAAACTGAAGGGTAATGGATATCAGATTACGGGATTATCAATTACAGACAACAGTCAAGTTTACAGTGGACTGTTTGGATATTGTAAAGGAACTGTGGCGAATTTAACAGTATCTGGAACGGTTTCAACAGATGGTAGTAATGGGGATTCTTATCGGTATGCGGGTGGAATTGCCGGCTTTGCTGAAAAAGCAACGATTGAAAAATGCACTAATTTAGTTGAAATCAATGTATCAAACAAAAATGAGACAATTGGAACATACACGTATGCTGGCGGAATTGTTGGTGCAGCAGATAGTTCCACAAATATTTTTGAATGCAAAAATGAAGCGGATATCATTGCCTTATCACCAAAGGGAACAAGAGCTGATGCAATGGCTGGTGGTATTGTTGGAGCAGCGTTCAATGGTGGAAAAATTCAGGATTGCGAAAATATGGGAATTATATCTTCCAATGCATCAAACGGAACAAAATATTGGGTATCGTCTTGTGCTGGTGGGATAGCAGGTACGGCAGGCTTATCAAAAATTACTGATTGCATAAACCGAGGAAATATTTTTGCAGAAGGCTCTATATCTATATCGAGCGATTATAATAGCATGGTACTAGCTGGCGGTATTGCTGGACATAGCAATAAGAGTGGAAATGTTTCGGGAGAGAATTTTGCAGATGAAATTCAAGCTACTGGAAACGAATTGATAGCAATCATTCAACAAGATCCTTTAGTTGCGTTCAGTATTGACTGAATCAGGCATTTTGTAGTGAAATAGTAAAAAGGTATTAACAATTAGATGTAAGTTATTGCTTTATGTACGCTTGCTTGGATAGCATGGGTTTTGTGATTGCCATACCTTGTTCATCAACTCCTTTACTTTTGTTATGTCAGCTGTGTGGACAATGTCGGTTGCGTTCATGCGTTTTGCAATTAGGTTTAAATTGTGGATAGGTTCAGGACAAACGCATGAGTGAATAAATTGTGAACAAACACCACCTTTACTGAATATTTGTGGTATCATTACAGAAAAGGTGGTGTTTTACAATGACAGAAATATTAAAAGCGATAGAATTAATCGAGGATAAAAGACAGGAAAAAAGGTCAGGCATAAACTGCTTGATATTGTAGTGATTGTGCTGTTTGCAAAACTGGCAACTACCGATGACTGGGAGGAAGCTGAAATTTTTGCAAAGTCCAATGGAGATTTCCTGAAGCAGTAGATTGAACTTGAAAACGGTATTCCTTCCCATGGCACAATACAAAGGGTTATGGGTAATATTGCGCCTGAATATATGCAGGGGGTATATAAAAAATGGAATGAACTATAAATGAGCAAATTTGAATTTTTACCAAAGATGCCTCAAATAAATAAAGACATCATGCCTTTTTGGGTGTATACTGTTTTTGTTCAGAAAACAATAACTTGCAAAGGATGATGTCTTATAGAAAACAGTATATACCATTCAGCGCTGCTTTACAACTGCTTTAAAAAGTTAAATCTATGCCGTGTCTTTCCACAGACGCCATGAAGCATATCATGGCTATCCTGCTATCCGTTTTTTCTCTGGGATATCATGGGAAGACCATTGATTTTGAAAAATATAGCCCCTGCCACCGCACCACGGTTGCACATTTCCTAAATAAAGGGAAATGGGATGACACCAGGCTGGAAGACATACTCAAAAGTGCCGTCGTCCAGTTCATCTATAAAGAAGCCCAACGGTCTGGTAAGCCTGTATTCTGCATAGTGGATGACACCATCTCGTCAAAGACAAAGCCTTCGTCACGGGCTCTGCACCCGATTGAGGATGCGTATTTCCACCAGTCCCATCTCAAGGGAAAGCAGGATTATGGGCATCAGGCCGTGGCCGTCATGCTCTCCTGCAACGGTATCGTCCTCAACTATGCCATCGTCATGTACGACAAGTCCAAATCAAAGGTAAAGACTGTGCAGGAGATCGCCAGTGAGCTGCCTGTACCGCCAGTGGTTTCTTATTTCCTTTGCGACAGCTGGTATACATGCGGCGACATCATGGATGCCTTTATCAAAAAGGGCTTCTATACCGTTGGCGCACTGAAGACGAACCGGGTACTGTATCCCTGTGGCATAAAGCAGAAGGTCAGTGGGTTTGCCCTTCATCTACGGAAAACAGATTCCGATGTCAGCCTCGTGACAGTTGGCAGCCGGAGCTATTATGTCTACCGATATGAAGGGAGCCTCAACGGCATTGATAATGCAGTGGTACTGATCAGCTATCCCAAAGATGCATTCCATGCCCCCAAAGCCCTGCGGGCTTTTATCAGCACGGATGTTTCTTTGAGTACCCGTGAAATCCTGGACAAATATGTAGAACGGCGGCCAATAGAGGTGCTCTTCCGCCAGTCCAAGGACAAACTGGCATTTGACAGGTATCAGGTCCGTTCATCAAAAGGGATCCGGAGGTATTGGCTGCTGATGTCGCTGGCTCATCTGGTTGCCTGCACTGGGTGTGGTGAGGCCATGTCCTTTGAAGATGGCTATGCTTATATTTGTAGCCATATCCAGAAAGAACGGATCCATTTCATTTACCAGTATGGAGCAAGGCACGTCCTTTTTGAGGAATTCCTGACTTTAGTATCATAGGCGCATTGTGCAGTTTTTTAAATTTGCTCATTTATAGCAAAGAATAATTATAAGATATGCAACGCCATCATACGCATGAAAAAGAAAACTAATACAAGTAAGGCTCAATAATGTAACATACGTTTTGAACAAACCTTATTCCAAAATCAGAACCACCGGCTTAGCCGGCGGTTTGCTCACGCCCTATAAGGGCTCATTACCGGCTCTGGAGTCTAAAGACTCATTGAAAGGTTCGCCAGCCGCAACATCATTCTGTACTGAGCCCTAAAGGGCTCCTATTACCTGTTCTTTTTTACTGGCTCACCCGTAAACGGGTCTATATACTCTTTGAGGGTTTTCTGGTCATACTCATAATCCTCTTTTAATTGGTTCTGGATATATTCCTGTATTTTCTTTGCATTCTTGCCTACTGTATCCACATAGTAGCCCCTGCACCAGAAATGCCTGTTTCCAAATTTATATTTCAGGTTTGCATGCCTCTCAAATATCATGAGCGTACTTTTCCCCTTCAGATAACCCATGAAGCTGGAGACACTTATGCTTGGTGGA
>JAAWIS010000020.1 GCA_022796475.1 Lachnospiraceae bacterium
TATCTCTCATTTTTTACTTCATACTATATCTAGTAGTCGTCACACTTCCATACCACTATATGATTACCTATCCAAGGGTAATAGCCGCCTGTGCTGCTGCCAACCGCGCAATCGGAACCCTAAATGGTGAGCAGGATACATAATCCAGCCCAATCTTATGGCAGAACTCTACGGAAGAAGGATCGCCGCCATGCTCGCCGCAGATGCCTACATGAAGCTCCGGACGAACTGGCTTGCCAAGCTTAATGGACATTTCCATCAGCTTGCCGACACCAATCTGATCTAATTTTGCAAATGGATCATTCTCAAAAATCTTTGCATCGTAATATGCATTCAGGAATTTGCCTGCATCATCACGAGAGAAACCGTATGTCATCTGGGTCAGGTCATTCGTACCAAAACAGAAGAATTCAGCTTCCTTTGCAATCTCATCTGCTGTCAGAGCTGCTCTTGGAATCTCGATCATCGTACCAACTTCGTACTTTAAGTCCGCCCCTGCTGCTGCGATTTCTGCATCTGCAGTTTCCACAACAAACTTCTTAACATACTTTAATTCCTTGATATCGCCGATTAACGGAATCATGATTTCCGGTTCTACCTTCCAATCTGGATGATTCTTCTTTACATTAATAGCAGCGCGGATTACAGCCTTGGTCTGCATTTTGGCAATTTCCGGATAGGTAACAGCCAAACGGCATCCGCGATGGCCCATCATGGGGTTAAACTCATGGAGTGCATCACAGATAGCTTTGATCTGCTCTACAGTCTTTCCCTGAGCATCTGCCAGTTTCTTAATGTCTTCCTCTTCTGTAGGAACAAACTCATGGAGCGGCGGATCCAGGAAACGAATCGTAACTGGGTTGCCTTCCAAAGCTTCATACAGCTTCTCGAAATCCCCTTGCTGCTCCGGTAAAATCTTCTCTAATGCAGTTTCTCTTTCCTCTACGGTTTCTGCACAGATCATCTCACGGAATGCATCAATACGGTTTCCTTCAAAGAACATATGCTCTGTACGGCACAGGCCGATACCTTCAGCACCTAACTCACGTGCCTTCTTTGCGTCAGCCGGAGTATCTGCATTTGTGCGGACTTTTAACTTTCTATACTTGTCAGCCCAGGACATAATTCTTCCGAATTCTCCTGCAATGGTAGCGTCTACAGTTGGGATAATGCCATCATAGATCTTTCCGGTGGAGCCGTCGATAGACAGCCAGTCGCCTTCATGGAACTCCTTGCCTGCAAGAACAAACTTCTTGTTCTCTTCATCCATGGTGATCTCTGAACAGCCAGATACACAGCAAGTACCCATACCACGTGCCACTACTGCAGCATGGCTGGTCATACCGCCGCGAACAGTCAGAATACCCTGAGCAGCTTTCATGCCTTCGATATCTTCAGGAGAGGTTTCCAGACGAACCAATACCACCTTTTCGCCTCTTGCCTTCCACTCTTTTGCATCCTCTGCTGTAAATACAATCTTTCCGCAGGCAGCGCCTGGAGATGCAGCCAGTGCTTTTGCCATCGGCTCTGCTTTCTTTAATGCATCTGCATCAAACTGAGGATGAAGCAGTGTATCCAGGTTTCTCGGATCGATCATGGCAACTGCTTTCTTCTCATCAATCATGCCCTCATCTACTAAGTCACAAGCAATCTTTAAAGCAGCCTTAGCTGTTCTCTTGCCATTACGAGTCTGAAGCATGTACAGCTTTTTATCCTCGATGGTAAACTCCATATCCTGCATATCTCTGTAATGATCTTCCAATTTATGGCAGATACCTACAAACTGATCGTAAACTTCCGGCATAACTTCCTTTAACTGGTCAATCTTCTGAGGAGTGCGGACACCTGCTACTACATCCTCACCCTGGGCATTCATTAAGAACTCACCCATCAGATGCTTCTCTCCAGTTGCTGGATCACGGGTAAAGGCAACGCCTGTACCAGAAGTTTCACCCATATTTCCAAATGCCATCATCTGAACATTAACAGCGGTTCCCCAGGAATAAGGAATGTCATTATCCCGGCGGTACACGTTTGCTCTTGGGTTGTCCCAGGAACGGAATACAGCTTTGATTGCTTCCATTAACTGCTCTTTCGGATCTGTGGGGAAGTCGTTTCCGATCTTCTCTTTGTACTCAGCCTTAAACTGGTTTGCCAGTTCTTTCAGGTCATCTGCAGTCAGCTCCACATCCTGAACAACACCCTTTTCTTTTTTCATCTTATCAATCAGTTCTTCGAAATATTTCTTTCCTACTTCCATAACTACATCGGAGAACATCTGGATAAATCTGCGGTAGCAGTCCCAAGCCCAACGCGGATTGCCGGATTTAGCAGCCAGAACTTCTACTACTTCTTCATTTAAACCGAGATTTAAAATGGTATCCATCATACCTGGCATGGATGCTCTTGCGCCGGAACGAACGGAAACTAATAACGGATTTTCCTTATCACCAAACTTCTTGCCGGTGATATCCTCCATCTTAGCAATGTGATCCATGATCTGTCCCATGATTTCGTCATTAATTTTTCTGCCATCCTCATAATACTGTGTACAAGCCTCAGTTGTGATGGTAAAGCCCTGCGGTACTGGCAGGCCTAAATTGGTCATTTCAGCCAGATTTGCGCCCTTGCCGCCTAACAGATTTCTCATGGTTGCATTGCCTTCACTGAACAAATAAACCCATTTTCTTGCCATTAGAATCTCCTCCTCAAGATTTTAATCAATTCTTGTATCTTTTCCGTTCCTGCCTGTTTTTCCCTGTTCAAAGACAAATACGAAAAGTTTTCTCAGGCTGTATTTCATACCCAAGGACTTGTCCCCGGACAAATGCGTATCCTTACACACATCGAAATCGTATGCTTAATACGAATTTGTGCACCACAAAGAAAAACACCGCAAAACGGTCTGGCTATAGTATAGCACAAATCTTTTTCCAGTAAAGTTTTTTTTATCAAAAAACTGAGAAAATTTCATTATTTGTCTGTTTTATCCAACGAACACAGTTTCATTATCCGTCAATTTCGGATATCTGATTTTTGTTCGCATATCCGAACACACAAATTTTTGATAATACCTGGAATCCACCTCAAAATCCTTCTCGATACATAAAAAAGAAATCGTTCTCGGCTCATAAAAAATTAACTCCCCTTTTCGAAAAAGTGTATCCACTGCTTAAAATTTGAAGTATAATGCATATTTTCACATATGAACACTGATTTACACTCACCCAGCAACTCTTCAAGCAGACAATACACTAAAAGTTGTTTCAAAGAACACTGACTAATATAACTATAATAATTACAAAAATAATATTAAATATCCATGTCCACTTATTTCCTAAATTCATTGTATAGCCAAACCCACTTCGCGGTCTTTTGATAATTACTCTTTTATCTTCCCTGTTGAAATATAGTCTTCCAGTTAACCAGCCATCATCTCTATTGCTTGATTTCATAAAGTTCTCCTTTACAACTTCTGATTTATATACTTGATTGTAAAATATTTGCCTGTTGCTTGCAATGTATATTCATAAGCCTGTTTTTAGTGAGTACACAATTTCGAAAAGGGAGAAAATTAATCATTCTCAGCTCATAAAAATTAGTCATTTTCAACTCATAAATTTTCCTTATACAAGGCTTTTCTAGAGCGTGTCTGGCCATATTAGATTCAGGCATACCTCCTTGCCTAAATTAGGCCTCATAGAAGGAATTTATTTAGATAACTATAATGCAGACAGAAAACACATGCCGCTGTGCAAGCCGTTTTTTGTCTTATTAACACAATAAGCCGGCTCCCCATAAGGAGCACGGCCTAAATATGCTATCCCGTTTCAATTTTTCTGCAGGCAAAAGGACACGCCACCTTGTCCGCTGAAGATATCTTACGTATCTCTATCTCTCCTTCTTTGTTCACCAAAGGATATTCTTAAAATGAAAATTTATCTTCAAAATACTGTTTCAGTTCTGAAATCGGGACTCTTACCTGATCCATAGTATCCCGATCTCTTACTGTTACGGAATGATCTTCTTCTGAATCAAAATCATAGGTGATGCAGAAAGGCGTACCGATCTCATCCTGTCTTCTGTAGCGCTTTCCAATCGCTCCCCGGTCATCAAATTCACAATTGTAATATTTGCACAGTTCCCTGTAGACCTTTTCAGCCCCTTCGTTTAACTTTTTCGATAATGGGAACACACCAATCTTTACCGGCGCAATCGCTGGGTGGAAATGGAGCACGGTCCTTACATCTCCCTCCCCAATCTCTTCCTCATCGTAAGCTGCACAGAGGAATGCCAAAGTAACTCTGTCAGCGCCTAAAGACGGCTCAATTACATAAGGGATATAGCGTTCTTTCATCTCATCGTCAAAATAGGTCAAATCTTGTCCGGATGTATTCTGATGCTGGCTCAGGTCATAGTCTGTACGATCTGCAATTCCCCACAGTTCACCCCAGCCGAAGGGGAACAGGAATTCAATATCTGTAGTAGCCTTGCTGTAGAAGCATAATTCTTCCGGAGAATGATCCCTGGCCCGCATTTCTTCCTCTTTTATTCCCAACGACTTCAGCCAGTTAATGCAGAATTCTTTCCAGTACCGGAACCACTCTAAATCGGTTCCCGGCTTACAGAAAAACTCCAGCTCCATCTGCTCAAATTCACGGGTGCGGAACGTAAAGTTTCCAGGCGTAATTTCATTTCGGAAAGACTTTCCAATTTGTCCGATGCCAAAAGGAATCTTCTTTCTGGAGGTCCGCTGCACATTTTTAAAATTCACAAAAATTCCCTGAGCGGTTTCCGGACGGAGATATACAGTATTCTTTGCATCCTCGGTAACGCCCTGGAAGGTCTTAAACATCAGATTAAACTGGCGGATATCTGTAAAATCGTGCTTGCCGCAGCTTGGACAGCAAATATTATGGGAATCGATATAAGATTTCATCTCTTCCTGGGACCAGCCGTCAATTCCGGTTTCCGGAACGATCCCCTGCTCTGCCATATAGTCCTCAATCAGCTTATCAGCCCGAAAGCGCTCTTTACAAGACTTACAGTCCATCAGCGGATCAGAAAATCCTCCCAAATGTCCGGAAGCCACCCAGGTTTGGGAATTCATCAGGATCGCACAGTCCACGCCTACATTATAGGGGCTTTCCTGGACAAATTTCTGCCACCAGGCCTTTTTCACGTTATTTTTCAATTCAACGCCTAAATTGCCATAATCCCAGGTATTTGCCAGGCCTCCATAAATCTCAGAACCCGGGTAAACAAATCCCCTGTTTTTTGCAAGTGCCACGATTTTCTCCATAGTCTTTTCCATTTTCTCAACCTCGCCTCTCTCTGCTTTTTATCGAAATATCAGATAATGCCTTCCTTCCGGAACCTGAACCAGATTCTTTTCCAAAAGAGTCACATTTCTGGTCATATACAAAAGCGTACCTTCTGTCTGAATCGTAACCGGATGACTGGCTTCTACCATTACCATCCGTTCCTTCCCCAGTTTCTCCAAATCCTTTTTTTGGGCTTCTGTTATTGTTTCCCCTTTTCCAAGTTTTACAAATCCGCCATCTAAAAACCATCCGGCTTCCCGCCCCGCCTGGGCTGTTCCTGTTCCAAAGCTTACGGTCTGATTTGCTGTATCTTTATATTCATTTGCAAAAGCCCGGAATGCTTCACTATTTTCATATTGGTAAATTACAGTCAGCCTGCCGTTTTCTGCAAGACAGGAATTTACCGCCACCGGCAGAATCGTTTCTTTTGTATTTTCCGATGCGGCTGGCGCTCCAAGGCTTTCATTGTAAGAGGCCACCTCATTTGCAATAAATTCTTTCAGGGTTTCGCTGTTGTAATTTCCGTTTTCATATGGTTCCACTGTAGCGCTGAAAATTCCCCCGCTCCGATCCACATAGATACTGCTGGTTTCCGGCTGAAACTGGCTGCTTTCTGTAGCAAAGCCTTTGCATCCGCTTATCATAAGCCCTGCTGCCCCTGCAATCCATAAAACCTTCCATTTATTCATGCTTCTGCCTCCAAAATACATAAAAGAAACTCCATGCTGATAAGCGAAAAAGCATTTATATTATCATACATGCTTTTCCCAGGTTTTTCAATCCCTATTTTTCCCCTTAAAAAATCCTGTTTTCATTGTCACAAGACAAGGATTCTAAAATATCCAGGGAATGAAATCTTCTGTCTATGTATCGCACCATATTCTCTTCCACACAGGAAGAAAACTCGCGGAGCACTTGTTCTTTTAAGGTAAACTGGTATAAGGTTTCTATGGGAGAGGCAATCACATACTCCCAGGTATAGCTGGCGGAATCACTGACCTGACGGCTTAGGATTTCTGTATATTCCCCATTCAGCACCATGGCTTTTAATTCAAACACCCGGCGCACCAGTTTGTTCGGAATGGCCGGCTTTAACAAAGCGCGCAAAGACTGGTAGACTAACTTCAAAAGCTGAGATCCATCCATATTTTCACGGCTGTAATAGTCAGCCAGCTCCAAAAAATAAGAACCGTAGCAGGCAGCTTCCATATCCATAGCGATCCCTTCAAAATAATTGCTGATCTCTGCTCCCTGAAGGCTGTATGCATCCCGTCCCTCTATGAGCCGGAAGCTGCCAAAGGCGAAAGTACGGCTTACCCCCATCAGAGGGCTTCCCGGCCGCTTAGCCCCTCTTGCGAAAGCTGTAATTTTCCCCCGCTCTCTGGTAAGGAGAACCAGACGGCGATCAGCATCCCCAAACGATGTGGATTTCATTACCATTCCTGTTGCACAAACTATATCCCGCACCATTCTCCTCCTTCCTGCCAGATCATGACGGAAGCCCGCTTTCATATTCTGCCGCTGCTTTTCTAATCATTGAGCCATACCCTCAGCGGACAAGGGGATACACGCCCCAAGGGCCATCGATCCCCTTGTTCACTGAGAATATTCAGCGATAACACCTTGCTGCTTCTTTTCCACTGCAGTACGACTATCTTACATCCTGCGGGTGGTATCCGTAGTTTTTCATATACAGTTCGCTGTCACGCCACTCTTTGCGCACCTTTACCCAAAGCCGGAGATTTACCTGAGCCTCCAGCATATCCTCAATATCAGCCCTGGCTGCCGTTCCAATCTTTTTCAGCATACTTCCGCCTTTTCCAATGATAATCCCTTTATGAGATTCCCGCTCACAGACAATCGTAGCTTCGATATCTGTAAGCCCGTTTTTCCTGCTGGTCATCTTCTCGATTGTCACAGCAATGCCATGGGGAATCTCGTCGTCTAAAAGGCGGAGAGCCTTTTCACGGATCAGCTCTGCTGCAATCTGACGGACAGGCTGGTCCGTTACGGTATCTTCATCATAAAAATTGGGTCCACAGGGCAGATACTGAAAAATCAAATCCGTCAAAAGCTGTGTATTCTGCCCCTTTAAGGCAGAGAGGGGGACGATTTCTGCAAACTTGCATATATCCTTATACGCATCAATATATAAAAGGATATCATCCGGATTCTTAACGGTATCCGTTTTGTTGATTGCTAAAATAACCGGAATTTTAGTCTGGCCCAGTTCCCTGGCAATTTGCTGCTCCCCAGCCCCGATAAATGTGCCTGGCTCCACCAGCCACACAATCACATCCACCTCATTTAAGGTACGCTGGGCTACCTTAACCATATATTCTCCCAGCTTATTTTTTGCCTTATGGATACCAGGCGTATCCAAAAAGATAATCTGTCCCCGGTGATCCGTATACACCGTCTGGATCCGATTTCTGGTAGTCTGAGGCTTTTTCGAAGTAATTGCAATCTTTTGGCCAATCAGATAATTCATTAATGTGGATTTTCCCACATTCGGCCTTCCCACTAATGCTACAAAACCAGATTTCTTCTGTTCCTTTTCCATTCTATCCTCTTTTTCCCTCTGCTCTTCCTAATTTAATGAAATAAGTTCAATGTCATTTCAAACATTCCGGCTTCTGCCTTTACCTTTTCTTCATTTCCGATTACACACAAGCTTCCCGTGTTCAGCAAAGCCTCAACAATAGGCGCCAAACTGCGGATATCTTCCTGGGTTGCGTCTAATATTTGTTTTCTCTCTTCTTTCAGCATCTCATTGGTAACGCCAGATAAATAAGCGGATACCTCTCTTGCCCCTTTAATAGACGGAGTCAGCGGCACATCCAGCTCACCGATAGCGCCAATCACATATTTGGTCATATCCCGTTCCTGGGCATTAAACTGCCTGATATATTCTGGAATTTTCTCATAAACCTGATTTGTTTCTTTTATATTCGGATCCCGGTAAGAAACCAAATATCCTTCCTTTGAACGTCCAAAACCGCTCATGCATCCGTAAGCACCGCCCTGAACGCGAAGGTTCTGCCACAGATAGTCATAGTTTAAAATCACTTTTAAAATCTTAAGAGCACCGGTATAAGAAAGCCCGCTGTTTTCAAAGCTTCCGCATCTTGCCACATAATTTACCTGGGATGATGTTTTAAAACCTTCATTCAGCTCACAAGGCCTGAATACAAACGGAAATTCTTTCCCGTCGCTGACCGCCAAAAGATCAGCAAGTCTTGCCATGGATTTTGGAAGTTTTTTGCAGGCTTCTTCCTCTGCCGTAAAAGCAACCATCATATGATCCCTGACGAACAGGCGGCTTACCACCTCCTTCAGCTTGCTGATTAAGCCGGCCCTGCACTCTGGCTTTTCAAAGTCCGCACACAGCTTCTCCAAAAAATGATAATATCCAATCCCGCCTGTTACATCATTAAAAGCAGAAGTGGGAGAAAAATAAGAGGTTGCCCTGGCTACTGCTGCTGAATGGGACGCATTTTCTAACCGCATCCTGGCTCTGGATTTATTCTCTGCTAAAATTTCACCAAGCCGTTTCTCATCTTCCAGCTTGGATCTGGTCAGAATCTCTCCCAGGATATCAAAGGCAAAGTCCAGTTTTTCACTAAGTACCTTTGCTCTGGCAGAAAATACCCCGGTAAATTTCCCTGGTTCCCGTAAATCAGCATAAGAAACAACTGAAAAATCGATTCCGCCGCTGTTTAAATAAATTTCGCTGGTTAGATCACTGTAGCTGTAATGTTCTGTATCCACATATCCCAGCACCGACTTTAAAAGACCCACATAAGGCAAATCTTCCTGAGGAACTCCCTTAGTATCAAATAATACCTGAATATAACCGATTCCGGAGGTAAACATAGGATTATAAAGCACCGTGATCCCATCTTCCTCCTTTGCCTGGCCTTGTATTAATTCCGGCTCCCGTCCAATCTCCTCCCTCTTAAGCATAGGAATCTTCTCTAAATCTTCCTGAGAAGAAGGCGTTTCCTGATATTCCCGCAGCGCCATCGTTTGTTCTCTGATATCAACCACCTGGCTGGGGGATAACGAGTCTTTATACGCTGCCAGCTTCTTAGCTAACGCCTGTTCTTCCTCTGCTGTCAGGTTCTTTTTTGGCAGCAGGGCAATAACCGCCTCAAAGGGATTATCCAAAAGGCCGGTTCGGATCAGCTCCTCAAAATATCCCTCTTCTACCGCCTTTTTTAAAAAGTCAAAGGTTTCCTGATATTCCAGATGCATCATGGGATCACCGCCGTAAAGCCAGCTATCCATACACCACAGGCCATACATCAGTCCCTTGGGCGCAGAACCGTAGTCCGCCTCCCGATAACGGAATTCATAATAATTCAGCCCTGCAAGAAGACTTTTCTTATCAATTCCCTGATCCGCTATCTTCCGCAAAGTTCCCTTCACTACAGCAAGAAATTCCCCCTTTTGGTCTGCATCCGCGTTTTTAGCAATCACCGAAAAATAGGGCTGCAAAACTCCGTTTTCATAGCCGCCAAACACATCATCTCCGATCCCTGCATCTACCAATGCCTGCTTTAAGGGCGCCCCCGGCGCATCCAGCAAGGTATATTCCAGAATCTGGAATGCCACATAACGTTTCGGATCTAAGTTTGTTTCCACCACCGTATTGACTGACAAATATGCATGGTTGGCCTCTTCTTCATCTTCTGTAATGGAATAAAATAATTCCTTCTCTACTGGTTTTGCAAAGGGCTTCTGGAGTTGGATGGAAGAGTCGATCTCTTTTGCTTCATATTTGCTTAAATAAGCTTCATCCAGCCAGCGAAGCCGTTCCTCCATATCCATATTTCCATACAGGTAAATGTAACTGTTGCTGGGATGGTAGTACTGTCTGTGGTAGTCAAGAAACCCTTCATAAGTAAGATTTGGGATCTGGGACGGATCTCCGCCAGACTCAAATCCATAGCAGGTATCTGGAAATAATTCATGGGTGATAGCCCGATCCAGCAGACTTTCCGGCGAGGAAAAAGCCCCTTTCATTTCATTGTAAACCACGCCGTTAATTGTAATTGGCCCATCCTCTTTCTCTAATTCATAGTGCCAGCCTTCCTGCATAAAAATCTTCGGTTCGCGGTAAATATTCGGATGAAAAACTGCATCTAAATATACATCCATCAAATTCTTAAAGTCCTGCTCATTGCAGCTTGCAACTGGATATACTGTTTTATCCGGATAAGTCATTGCATTTAAAAAGGTATTCAGGGAACCTTTTACCAATTCTACAAACGGATCCTTTACCGGAAACTTTTCTGAACCACAAAGCACACTATGCTCTAAAATATGCTGAAGCCCAGTGCTGTTATTCGGAGGCGTCCGAAAGCCAATACTAAATACTTTGTTTTCATCATCATTTATCATAAGAAACAGCTTTGCCCCAGTCTTTTTATGCCGGAGGACTGCTCCTTTGGAATTCATTTCCTTGATTTCCTTTTCTTTTATCAGTTCATAAGCTGATAACTGTTCCAAACCGGATTTTTTCATATTTAAATGCCTTTCTTTTCAAACTATTATTGTAAAAGCTTAACGCTCAAACACTGAGCCGTACAAAAACAAGGTTGCGGTTGCAGCTTGACGTCCGCTGTTCCTGTTTTCGCTGCAACTGCCAAATGCTCACAGGCTCCATCTTTACTCATAGCAGCGCCCCAAAGCAGGCAGTGACAGTGCATTTGTAATAAGCGCCCTTTGCAGCCTTCCCTTATTACATATTACCCATAAATTTATCTTTTAATATCGCAATGCTTTCCCGAACTAAAAGATGGATAAACAGCACTGGATCTGCACTGGAGGAAACGCCATAAAGCTGATCAAACCCGCATTTTTCTCCAATCTTCATGGCACGGAATAAATGGAAATTGCTGGTAAGCACGCCAATCTGCAGCGGCTTATCCGGCAGGATCTCCAAAGCTGCCATAGAAGGCTCCTTGGCAGGCGCCAGCCTTACCCGCTTTGCCTGAGCGCAAGGTCCCCGCATATCCAGTTTAGAAGGAGTATAGCCGGCTGCCTCCCATTGCCGTTCTCTCTCTTTCAGAAAATAGGCCAGCTCCATCCGAATCACTTGTTTCCTTATCTGGCTTTGCCTGGCCGCCTCTTTTTCTATTTTTCTCTGGTTATCAATTAAAGCTTTGCTGCAAAGCATATTTTCTCTGGTATTTGTGGAATAAACCTCCAAAAGCATCTGGTCCGGACTAATCCCGTTATATAACAGATACTCTGCCATGGCAAGCGCTTCTGAAGTAGGCTCATCCTCTCCCTGACCGCCGGAAAGCACAAGTTTCGTTTCCGGATGTTCCTGTGCATACCGGATGGCCTTGTCCAAACGACGTTTTAAGGAAGAGCTGATATCATCCTCCCGAACCTTAGCCCCCAGCACAATTAAGTAGTCCAGATGACTTGGGGCTGACTTTATCATTCCTCCAAAAATCAAAATCTGAAGAATCATCAGCACAACAAACCCGGTTATGCAAAGTGTGGCAACAGAAACCGGAATCCACAAAGGCACCTGCCGGCGGTGCTGGTGATAATAACGGTCACCTTTTGCCAGCAGAAAACAAACTGCAGCAAACACCGGCCAAATCCAGGCTGCTGAAGTTTCAATACCAGAATATACTGCAATAATCCCGAAATATACCAGGCTGAGAACTCCCAAAATTCCAAATGCTGCTGTAAACAAGGCCTCACCTCCCTATATCTCCATGTGCTTGTAAGCGCGAAGAGCGCATCCCCCGGAGGGTTTTTGCTTTAGTAGGAAGCAATTTCCTATAAAGTCAAAAAAGAATCCTGCTATGCAGGATTCACCGCCCATAATTCCTTTGCAGCAGAAACAATCCTAACAGGCTCCTTCCTCCAACACACGGCAGCGCAAAATATCATACTGGGCCAATTCTGCTCCTAAGTCAATCCAAAGTATCTGTTTTGCATGAGGAGCACTTTCCTGAAGCTCGCCAGTTTCGCTGCGGATCCCTCTTACTTGTACCGTAAGATTGGTTCCGTCTGGTTTCATCACTTCAATCTCATCACCTACAGAAAACTTATTCTTCTGTTCAATCCGGCACCAGCCAGCCTCGTCTGTTTCCTCAACCGTTCCCAAATAGGTGTAATTTTTAATATAAGTGCTGTTTTCATAAATCTGGTTTTCTTCCGTAGGTTTTCCGAAATAAAACCCTGTAGAGAATTCCCTTACTGTACACTTTCCGATTTCTTCTTTATACCACTCCAGGTTTTGTTTGTAAAGAGCCGGATCTGTCAAATAATCATCAATTGCTCTCCGATACGTTCTGGCCACAGCCGCCACATAAAGAGCTGTTTTCATTCTGCCTTCAATTTTAAAGCTGTCAATTCCGGCCTCTATCAGCTCCGGCACATGCTCAATCATACATAAATCCTTGGAGTTAAAAAGGAAGGTTCCTCTTTCATTTTCATATACCGGCATATATTCCCCCGGCCTGGTTTCTTCTGCCACTGCGTATTTCCATCGGCATGGGTGGGTACATGCCCCCTGGTTTGCATCTCTTCCTGCCAGAAAATTACTTAACAGGCAGCGTCCGGAATAAGATATGCACATGGCTCCATGGATAAAACTTTCAATCTCCATTTCGTCCGGAATATTCTGACGGATCTTACGGATTTCTGCCAGGGAAAGCTCTCTGGCAGAAACCACCCGTTTTGCCCCTAAATCCCACCAAAAACAATATGTGCCGTAATTGGTGTTATTTGCCTGAGTGCTGATATGGATCTCCATGTCAGGCAAAACTTTTTTTGCAATCAAAAACACGCCAGGATCTGAAATAATAAGCGCATCTGGCCGAATCTCTTTTAACTCTTTAAAATATGCTTCCACTCCAGGTAAATCTTCGTTATGCGCAAGAATATTCGCCGTAATATATACTTTTACTCCCCGGCTGTGGGCAAACTCAATCCCCTGGCGGATCTCATCATTAGAAAAATTTTTAGCTTTGGCTCTGAGGCCAAAGGCTTCCCCGCCGATATAAACTGCATCAGCGCCGTAAACTGCCGCAACCTTTAATACTTCAAGGCTGCCTGCCGGAATTAATAGTTCTGTTTTTCTCATATGGTTTCTCTCCCCGGAACAAGCAATTACCTCTGTTTTACGCTTATGGTTACCCCGTCGCCGACAGGAACCACTGCTGTTTCCAGCCCCTGGGTATGCTTTAACACAAACAAATATTCACGCATCCGGCTGTGTATGGTTCGGTTCCTCCGCTCTACGGCAAATCTGGACTGAATGATATCCCCATCCTGAAGCACATTATCAGAAACCAGCATCCCTCCGGGAGCCAGCAGCTTTAGTACATCAGAAAGCCAGTGGATATACTGGCCCTTGGCCCCATCCATAAAAATAAAGTCAAATCCGCCTTCTGGCAGCTTTTTCAGCCATTCTCCTGCATCTCCCTCTAACAAGGTGATCTGGTTAAGGCGTCCTGCACGCTGGAAATTTTCCCTGGCAGCAGGAATCCTCTTTTCGTACTTTTCAATGGTAGTAATATGGCATCCTTCTTCCATTACTGATGCCATTAAAAGGGCAGAGTATCCCACAGCCGTTCCGATTTCAAGAATTGCTCTTGGCCTTACTCCTGCCACCAGCGTTTTTAAAAGGGCGCCGGTTTCCTTTCGGATAATCGGCACCAGACTTTCTGCAGCCTTACGCTCAATTTCCTCTAACAGCGGATCTCCTTCTGGTTCCAAGGAGCGGATATAGTCGGTAACTCTTTCGTTTTCCCTCATGTTCCAGGCTCCTTTTTTTCTTCAGCAGGCTCAGTTCCCAGAATATCCAAAATCTCCCTGGAAGTCATAGAAGTGTTCAGCAGATAGGAACCAGGGTATATGGTATAGTCGTAGAACTTGGCCTGCACGCCAAAGGCGTACCGGTTATGGATCAACCCTTCCTTTTCCAAAAGCTTTCCCACCTGGAAGCCGGACTGTCCTTCTTCTATCTGCACAGTTTTATCTCTTCCCGGCTCTGGCGCTACAGCAGTTGCAGCAAAGATCTCATAGCCGAATTCAAACCCTGCCGTAACCCCTTCATAGAAAATCAAAATAATCAAAGCATAGATAATTAGGCGCAGGGAAACCTTAATAATGGCGCCTGTTACCCGGTTAATATCTCTGGTCGTATCGCTCACGGCTTCCCTCCTTTCCCTAAAATACTGGAAATACGCGAAAAACCTTATCCTTCTATACTTCCATAATGATTGGAAGTATCATAGGATTCCGCTTCATCCGCTTCCACAAAAAGTCACTTAAATGATCTTTAATTTCATTCTTAATCTTTCCCCAGTCACTTACATGCCGGTTCAGACAGTCGCTTACCGCTTCATCTACCACCCGCTTTGCCTCTTCCAGAAGGTCTTCCGATTCCCTTACATATACAAAGCCTCTGGATACAATATCCGGTCCGGCTAAAAGCTGGTTGCTGTATTTTTCCAAAGTCAGAACTACCACAATAATACCGTTCTGCGCCAGGTTCTGGCGATCCCGCAGAACAATATTTCCCACGTCGCCTACTCCAAGGCCGTCTACCAAAATCGCTCCAGCCGGAACATGTCCGATGATCTGTCCCTTTTCTTCATTGATTTCCAAAATATCTCCTGAATTAATCATCAGGATATTTTCCTTTGGGATCCCTACTGCCTGGGCCAATGTAGCCTGAGTCATCCGATGGCGGTACTCGCCGTGGATTGGAACGGAGTACTTGGGATGTACCAGAGAATAAATCAGCTTAATCTCTTCCTGGCAGGCATGGCCGGATACGTGGGTATCCTGGAAGATTACCTCAGCCCCTTTCATGGACAATTCATTAATTACTTTAGCCACTGCCTTTTCATTGCCTGGAATCGGAGTTGAGCTTAAAATAATAACATCATTAGGGGTGATGGAAACCTTCTTATGAATAGAGGAAGCCATTCTGGATAAAGCTGCCATGGATTCCCCCTGGCTTCCCGTAGTAATCAATACCGTTTTTTCCGGCGGATAATTTTTAAGCTGCTCGATTTCAATTAAAGTTCCCTCTGGAATTTTAATATACCCCAGCTCGCTGGCTGTACCGATAACATTAACCATGCTGCGGCCTTCCACTACCGCTTTCCGTCCGTATTTGTAAGCAGAATTAATAATCTGCTGTACCCGGTCCACATTAGAAGCAAAGGTAGCTACTATAATTCGTTTATTCTGATGATCTGCAAATATCGAATCAAAGGTTTTCCCTACTGTCCGCTCTGATGCCGTAAACCCGGATCGGATGGCATTGGTACTGTCACATAACAGGGCAAGGACTCCTTTTCTTCCCAGCTCCGCAAACCGCTGTAAATCAATGGAATCCCCAAATACCGGAGTATAGTCAATCTTAAAGTCGCCCGTATGAACAATCACCCCTGCTGGTGAAAAAATAGCCAGGGCCGATGCATCCGCAATACTATGGTTGGTTTTAATAAACTCAACCCTGAAACATCCCAGATTCACAGACTGTCCATGTTTAATTACTTTTCGCCTGGTGGTCTTAAGCATATTGGTTTCTTTTAGTTTATTCTCAATTAATGCAATCGTAAGCCTTGTACCATACACCGGTACATTTAATTCCTTTAACACGTAAGGCAGAGCGCCTATGTGATCTTCATGCCCATGGGTAATCACAAACCCTTTTACTTTGTCTATGTTTTGTTTTAAATAGGTTACATCCGGGATCACCAGGTCAATTCCCAACATATCGTCAGTTGGAAACGCCAGTCCGCAGTCTACGATAATAATGCTGTCCTGGCATTCAAAGGCCGTTATATTCATCCCTACTTGCTCTAATCCGCCTAAGGGGATAATCTTTACGGTCCCATTATTTTTATCTTTTCCTTTCAAATTCTTACCTCCGTTTTTTCTTTCCCCGGCACTCCTTGCTGAAGTCACATCTGAAGCTCCACATCGGCATCCTCCAAAAGCCGGGTAAAGATCTCAAATAAATCGCTTAATTCCTGTTCGTCCTCTACAAACTGGTAGACAGCCTCTGCTTCTTCTGATTTTGAAGTATCCTTTAGGATGTAGCATTCCCCGTCTGCATCTTCATCCTCTTCATCTGTAACCAGCAGGTAATTCATCCCGTTAATTCTGGTTTCTTCCAGCACAAAAAAATCAACTAATTCGCCCTCATCCGTTTTAAGGGTTATTTTCTCTTCGTTATTCATAAGCCTTTCTCCTGTTTGCATCCAAATAGTTTTGTAAGATGAAGACTGCCGCAATCTTATCAATCACACGTTTCCGGTTTTCCCTCCGGACTCCGCTTTCCATCAAGGTCCGCTCTGCCGATACTGTACTGAGCCGCTCGTCCCATAACACCACAGGAAGCTGACTTCGCCTTTCCAGCATTTCTTTAAAATCCCGGGTTTTTTCAGCACGTTCCCCTTCGGTATTATTCATATTCTTAGGATACCCCAAAACAATCTCCGTAACCTGATATTCTTTAATCAGTTCCTCAATCCGGGCGCAGGTCTGACGAAGTTTATTCTCGCTTTTCCGGGAAATGGTTTCCACGCCCTGGGCGGTAATTCCCAGCTCATCGCTTACTGCTACCCCTACGGTCTTTGAACCGTAATCCAACCCAAGTATCCGCATCATTTTCCTCCAAATTCACCCACAACAAAACCAGTTGACATATGCCAACTGATTTCATCTCCCCCTATCCAGGCAAAGGTTTTCAGCCAATGCCTTTTTCTCTAACCGTCCAATTATCGTTTCAGCTTTGTATCAATATATACTGCCATCATTTCTTCCAAAAGCTCATCCCGCTCCACTTTCATGATCAGGCTTCTGGCGTTCTTGTGGCTGGTAATATACGTTGGATCCCCCGACATAATATAGCCGACAATCTGATTTACAGGGTTATACCCTTTTTCCGTCAGGGCAATATAAACCTGTTCCAGGACCTGTGCCGCATTTGCTGTATTTTGCTGGAAAGTTATAAACTGTGTGTCATACATATCGCCCATCTTCATCACGTCCTTATCACTATTCTATCTTATTCTAAACCATAAATGCCGTTTCGGCAAGAACATATTTCTTGTTTTATCCTATTTTTCCGTTTTTCGGGATTAATTCCATAATTTCCGGGGTAAGCATTTGCTTTCCATATCCTTCCAGAATCTTCCCTTTCCAGTCCTGCAAATGCTCTGGATTGACTGCCGCTTTTACATATTCCCTCGTATAGCCAGTCACGTATATTTTCCCATTAATTTCCATATTTTCTTCCAGCAATACTGTTATCGGCTGTCCGATAAAGGCTTCCCGGTATTGGACAGACATCTTTTTTTCCAATTCCAGCAGGATATCGCTGCGTCTGCCCTTTACCTCTTCCGGAACCTGATCCGGCATAGATGCTGCCCTGGTGCCTGCCCGCCTGGAATATTTAAAAACGTGCATCTCATAAAAACGGACGTTCTCCAAATATTCTCTGGTTACTGCAAATTCCTCCTCAGTTTCCCCCGGAAACCCTACGATTATGTCCGTCGTAATGGCCGGATTAGAAAACACATCCCTTAAAATCCTGCACCTTTCCAAATATTCTTCCGGGGTATAATGGCGGTTCATCCGCTTTAACGTTGCTTTACAGCCGCTTTGAAGGGACAGATGGAAATGAGGGCATACCTTGGGAAGCTGTGCCAGCTCACCAGCAAAAGATCTGGTTATAATCCTTGGCTCTAAAGATCCAAGGCGGATCCGATCCAGTCCTTCAATTTCATGAATGGAGCGGATTAATTCCAGCAAAGCCGGGGAATGGCTGTCTGTAAAGTCAATTCCATAGGAGCTTAAATGAATTCCGGTCAGCACCACCTCCCGGCATCCTGCTTCCGCTAATGTTTTTACTTCACGTAATATGGATTCTGGTCTTCGGCTTCTTACTCTTCCTCTGGTATAAGGAATGATGCAGTAACTGCAAAATTGGTTGCACCCATCCTGTACTTTAAGCATAGCCCGGGTATGCTGGGAAACCCTGGAAATGCGAAGTTCTTCATATTCATTTGTTTTGCTGATGTCAAGCATATGGATATCATGAACTGATTCCTGTATATGGGGATCACCGGCAGATTCCTGTTCTGCCTTTTTAAAATGTTCCTCTAATATTAAGGCAATTTCCTTTTTTCTGTTATTTCCCACAATAATATCCGCTGCTCCGTCCAGCTTTAGCTCCTGGCTGGCAGCCTGAACATAACAACCGGCTGCTACAATTACTGCTTCCGGATTTTTAGCCCTGGCCCGGTGAAGCATCTGCCTGGACTTTTTATCTGCCACATTAGTAACCGAACATGTGTTGATAATACATACATCTGAAGGCTCCCCAAAGGGTACAATCTGGTATCCTGCTTCCTCTAAAAGCTGCTGCATTGCTTCCGTTTCATAAGCATTTACCTTACATCCCAGATTATGCAGCGATGCTTTTCTTTTCATACAAAATTCTCCAATCTTTTATGCAATCTCACTATTGACTTTTCCCAGGTATCTCTGTAGTATGGAATTAAGGTAAACAACATATCCTACACATACATACCTTAAGGAGGCATTTACATGAAGACAGTTCGCATTTCTTTAAATTCCATTGATAAGGTCAAATCATTTGTGAATGATTTAACTAAATTTGCAGTGGATTTTGACTTAGTATCCGGAAGATATGTGATTGATGCAAAATCTATCATGGGCATCTTCAGTTTGGATCTGTCCAAGCCAATTGATTTAAATATTCATGCTGAAAACGGAATCGATGAAATCTTAAATACACTGGCTCCTTATATTATCCAGTAACCCCGTATTTCCCATTTGGGCACCATCATAAAGAAAAGGGGTTGCTTGTGAGCCTTCGTCGAATGCACACCAAATGCCAAAACGCATTTGGCGCTGGTACGGACAGCTTTCATTCCCCATGTCACTGCTGCATGGGGATTTTCACTTTCCTGATCTGTTTCATGTATTCTTTGATCCTTTCCAGGCCTTATTGACACAATATCATTTCTGTGGTTTCCAAAGCAGTTTTTACCATCTCATCAATTTTTTCTGCTAATTTCCCCTCTGATTTATGAATCATGTTAAGATTCGGCTTTGTAACAGGATGCTTTGCTACAAAGATGGTACAGCAGTCCTCAAATGGCTGGATTGACGTTTCAAATGTTCCTATTTTTTCAGCAATATCTACAATTTCCTGTTTGTCAAAGCCAATTACCGGCCGGAATACAGGCATTGTGCAGACCTCATTGGTTGCTGCAAGGGATTGTACGGTCTGAGATGCTACTTGGCCTATACTTTCCCCGGTAATCAGGCCAAAACACTTTTGCTTTCTGGCAATGGCTTCTGCAATCCGCATCATATAGCGCCGCATAATAATTGTTAGCTCCTCATGGGGACATTGGTCATAAATATAAAGCTGGATCTCTGTAAAATTGACAATGTGCAGCCGGATTGGCCCTGCATACCGGGAAACCAGCCTGGCTAAATCCATTACTTTTTCCTTGGCACGATCACTGGTATAGGGAGGTGCATGGAAATATACGGCCTCAATCACCACCCCCCGTTTGGCTATCATGTATCCTGCCACCGGGCTGTCAATTCCGCCGGACAAAAGAAGCATTCCCCGTCCGTTCGTTCCTACAGGCATCCCCCCTGGCCCTGGAATCACCTGGGAATACAGGTTAACCCGGCTTCGGATTTCTACATGAAGCATAACCTGGGGATGATGGACGTCCACTGAAAGCCCCGGATAAGCTTTTAAAATTGCCTCCCCTAAATCCCGGTTAATCTCCTCTGAAGTTTTAGGGTACTGCTTATTGGCTCTTCTTGCGTTTACTTTAAAACTGAAATTTTTCTCCGGATATACGTGATCCAGGTACTGGAGCACCTGGGATTTCAGCGTATCGTATCCTTCATCCTCCACCTGTACCATAGGACATATAGCCGAGATCCCGAATACACGTTTCAGCACAGTCACCACATCATCCTGGTCAAATGATGACAGGGCATTTACGTAAATCCGCCCGGATTCTTTCGTTACCTCAAAATTCCCTTCCACTTCTTTTAAAGCAAACCGGATCTGCTTTACCAGGGCATCTTCAAACATGTAGCGGTTTTTTCCTTTTATTCCGATTTCCGCATATTTAATTAAAAATGACTGAGTATTCATCTCTTATCCTCTCTGATACCGTCTGAATACCGGAAGCAATTCCTTCAGCATCTGAAGCGTGTAATCCAATTGTTCCCTGGTGGTATCAATTCCTAAGCTAAAACGAAGGGTTCCGTCCAGCAGTTCTCTTTTTACCCCCACGGCCTTCAGGGTTCCGCTAAGGGCCGGATGGTTGGAGGAGCAGGCAGAACCGCTGGACACATAAATCTGTTTCTCCTCCAGGCCATGAAGCAGAACTTCGCTGCGCACTCCCTGAAAACTGGCGCTGATAATCTGAGGAGCGCTGTCCAACCCTTTTTTGCTGTTAAGAGTTACTCCCTCTATCTCCTGCAGACCATCAATAAAGTAGTCTTTCAGTTCTGTCATGCGCTGAATCCGGCTGGAAAATTCAACTTCCATTTCCTTTGCTGCTGCTCCAAGCCCCGCTATCCCCGGTACATTCTCTGTACCCGATCTCATACCTTTTTGCTGGCCTCCTCCGTAAATTAATGGTTTTACCTTTACCTTTTCATTTATATATAAAAATCCAATGCCCTTTGGCCCGCATATCTTATGGCCGCTTACGCTCAGCAAATCAATATTCTGTTTTTTGGGCCGGATCTCATACTTTCCGTAAGCCTGGATGGCATCAGTATGAAAGATAATGGAGCTTCTGATTCCTTTTATCAGCCGTCCAATTGCTTCTATCGGTTCCACTGCGCCAATTTCATTATTTACATACATAATTGAAACTAAAATGGTATCCGGCCGGATGGCATCAGAAAGCTCCTCCAAAGATATATGGCCGTTGGAATCCACATCCAGGTAAGTTACCTCAAATCCCTGGCTTTCCAGGTATGCAAGAGGCTGGTGCACAGACGGATGCTCAATTTTCGTGCTGATAATATGGTTTCCAGCCCTTCTGTTTGCCATAGCCGCACCGATAATTGCCGTATTGTTGGATTCCGTTCCCCCTGATGTAAACAAGATCTCTTTTTCCTGAACCCTGAGAGTCCTGGCAATCACAGTCTTTGCCTCTTTCATGTAATGCTCTCCCTGGATTCCTTTTCTGTGTTTTGAGGAAGGATTCCCGTAATCTTCTGTCATCACCTGAACCATAATATCCCGGACAGAATCCAGGACTTTTGTAGTTGCTGCATGATCTAAATATACTTCCATTTCTATGTTCTCCTGACCTGTCAATGTCTGCTGCCTCTTAAACATACAAACAAGTTACGCCCAGTACATAAGTTCCAGTTTCATCATAATAACCGAAAGCAGGGACAATCCTGCTGTTTCTGTCCTTAAAATCCGTTTTCCCAGTGATACCGGGCAGAAACCAGCCTTTGCGGCAGCCTGGACCTCACATTCATCGAATCCACCCTCCGGACCGATTAATACGGCAATCCTTTGGCCGCCTGAGATCTTTAACAGTTCCCTTTTCGTCCCTGCCATGCCCTCTTCCTGTTCGTAAGCAATCAGCCGGCTTTCACAGACTGCCCCTTCCTGTAAGGCCTGTCCCAAGTTTATCACTCCGGAAACCTGAGGAATCCGGCTTCGCTTCGACTGCTTGGCAGCGCTTTCTGCAATCGCCTGCCACCGTTTTATTTTTCCCTCTTCCCGTTTCCCTTCCAGCTTTACCACAGCGTTTTTCGTTGCTACCGGAACAATCCGCGTAACCCCAAGCTCCACTGCTTTTTGGATAATCAATTCCATTTTATCACTTTTTGGCAGTCCCTGGTAAAGTGTGATGAAAGCCGGAAGTTCCCTGCTTTTTGTTTCCTTTTCTGTAATCTGTGCCAGGATACTGGTTTCATCTAATGAATATACCTGGCAGATATAGTCCATTCCGCAGCCGTCACTAACCAGAATCTCTTCTCCCGGCCTGATGCGGAGTACATTTTTCCCGTGATTTACATCGGATCCGGTTATCCGGATCTGCCCATTCTCCACCTGATTTGGCTTTACAAAAAAATGATGCATACCTTATCCTACCGTTTCCTGGCTGTGATGCTGACCCATTCACCCTGACGGATTACTTCCAGAATTTCAAACTGGCTATTTGCTGCAAACGCTTCTTTTACCTCTTCTTCCTTCAGGTTAATAATACCGGAAGTAATCAAGATACCGCCTTTTTTTAAGTGGATCGGAATCTCCTTTTGAAGCAAAATAATCACCGGAGCCAGAATATTCGCCACTGCAATATCATAAATTTCATAGCCAGCCCAGTCTTTTATCTCTTTTTCTTCTATTATATTGCCTTCTGTCACATGAAACTTTTCGTCAGGAATGGAATTAGATTTCAGATTTTCCCCCACTGCCGTAATCGCATTTTCATCTAAATCCGTCGCCCACACAGCCTTTGCCCCAAGCTTTAAGGCCGTAATTCCTAAAATGCCGCTGCCAGTCCCCACATCCAAAACCAGACTTTCCTTTGTAACATACTTCTTAAGCTGGCGAATACAGAGCTGGGTCGTTTCATGCATTCCTGTGCCAAAAGCAGTTCCTGGATCGATCTGAATCACCAGCTTGTTTCCATGTTCTTTTGGAACCGGCTCCCAGGTTGGCTTAATCAGAATATCATCCACTGTAAAAGGCTTAAAATACTGTTTCCAATTATTAATCCAATCTGTATCCTCTGTTTCCGATACATAGATTCTTCTCTCTCCTACATCCACAAAATCGGAAAGCTCATTCAGCCCTTCTTCTACCTTTTTAAGAATTTCTTCCGTATCCTGCTCTTCATCCAGATAAAAATGAATCTTGGCACTTCCGTCATCCGGCAGCGTTTCCGGAAGGATGTCAATAAACATTCCCTTCGTTTCTTTTTCGGTTAAAGGAATATTGTCCTCAATTTCAATTCCTTCAATCCCGATCTCATCCAGCATGCTGCTGATTAAATCCTCTGCTGCTGTAGTTGTAGTAAGAGTAAATTTTTTCCATTTCATAAATCATCCAATCCCTTTCAAACTTCCCGCATCATAAAAACGTATTACCCATCATAGCACAGTTTTTTTCCGCTTTCAAGCACACGATAACAGGCTGTTACAGTTTTTCAAAACTTTTTTAAAAAAATTTTTAAATCATTGCAATAAAACTTCTTTCAAGTGCATTAACTTATTGAACGGATGAAGATGTTATATTGAAGCAGCACAGGAACAGGCACAAACTAAATCAAGAATATAAATTCCTTGACGCATTACACCCCATCACACAGCCTTTTCCTAATTTGCTTCGATAGAGATTTTCAAATTACAATCTAATTGGCAATTAGAATTTGTGATCCACACAAAACGGAGTGTGCAGCCGCCTGGTGACGGGGCGGCGCACACTCCGTTTTTCCTGCGGTTACTGTTCACAGATACCCTGTGAACGTAACCCCATATGCCCATTTAGAATCGCCTGCGGCGATGGGGCATATGCTTTGCTCCCATAACGATATTGGCTCGTGACGAATCAGCGGGGTGATTCGTCACGGTGTGAACAGAAACTTCCTGCGCTCTGTTGCCTTGACAGATATCTGTCAATTATGGTATAACTATACAATAACTAGTAATTACGCTTAAGCCACTATCGTTTCTATTTGAAGAGAATCTAAAGTTTATTATCATTGATATCTTAGTTGTATCTGACTATAATCGCATCTTTTCTCACTTACTGTTGAAACGAATCCACTTTTTCCAAATTCATACGAACAATGGAGTTTCATGCTCCGTTAACAGATAGACAGCGCAGCCAGCGGTGCCTTTATCTGACATTTTTTTTAAGGAGGTATTTATATGGCAGATAACAGACAATTTGTAGAGGATTTCGCAAAAAGCCAAACCCAGCTTTGCCTGGAAAACAGCACCATAAATCCTGAACTGTTTCAAACTTACGGTGTAAAACGAGGCCTTCGGGATAAAAACGGAGCCGGCGTATTAGCAGGTTTAACTAATATTTCGCTGATTCAGTCCAAAAAAGAGGTAGATGGAAAAATGGTTCCCTGTGACGGACGCCTGTTATACCGTGGGTATGATATCAACGACTTGGTACGCGGGTTTTTATCAGCATCTACCAGGCATTTCGGATTTGAAGAAATTTCCTATCTTCTTTTATTCGGAGAGCTTCCCACCAGCTCCCAATTATCCCAGTTTCATGAAGCCCTAACGAAAAGCAGCTTTCTTCCTACAAATTTTGTCCGGGATGTTATTATGAAAGCCCCAGGCAAGGATATTATGAATTCCATTACAAAAAGCGTTCTGACTCTGGCTTCCTATGATGAACAGGCCTCTGACAATTCCCTTCCCAATGTACTGCGGCAAAGTATGATGCTGATCAGTGTATTTCCTATGCTGGCCGTTTACGGTTATCACGCTTTTAATCATTATGAATGCGGTGACAGCTTTTATATCCACCGTCCGGAGCCCAACCTTTCCACAGCCGAAAACCTGCTGCGGATGCTTCGTCCCGATACTCAGTATTCTGACTTAGAAGCCCGGGTTCTAGATCTGGCTCTTGTACTTCATATGGAACATGGCGGAGGAAATAATTCCACCTTTACCACCCGTGTTACCACTTCTGCCGGTTCCGATACGTATTCCGTAATTGCCGCCGCCCTTTCCTCATTAAAAGGCCCGAAGCATGGCGGGGCTAACATTAAAGTAGTGGAAATGATGGCAGACATGAAAGAGCATTTATCTGACTGGTCTGACCAGGAAGAAGTAACCCAATACCTGACCAAACTGTTACATAAGGAAGCATTTGATCAGAAAGGGCTGATTTATGGAATGGGCCACGCGGTGTATTCTATTTCAGATCCACGTGCCCTGATTTTTAAAGAATTCGTAGAAAAACTGGCCGCTGAAAAACACCGTGAAAAAGATTTCGCCCTGTATTCCATGGTAGAAACTCTGGCCCCGAAAATCATTGCCGGAGAGCGGGCAATCTACAAGGGAGTAAGTGCCAATGTGGACTTTTACAGCGGTTTCGTTTACAGTATGCTTGATATTCCTACTGAGCTGTTTACCCCGATTTTTGCCATCGCCAGGATCGTAGGCTGGAGTGCTCATCGGATGGAAGAATTGATTAATGTAGATAAAATTATCCGTCCTGCTTATCAAAGCCTTCTTCCATCAGAGAAAAAAGAGTATACGGATTTAAAGCACCGTTAAAAGCCAATTATTTTTCTTTCTTTTTTGCTTTATTTTCTTTTCATAAGCAAGTATATTACGCCAAATGCTGCGGATACTATTTGGGACGTATAAAGCTTTATGCCAATCATTACAGGAGGTAAGCGCTATGAGCCCAAAAGAATTAACCTATATCGAAGACGCATTGAACCATGAACAGTTTTTAAAAAACCAGTGTGACGCTGCTATGAAATCTTTAACAGATGAGCAGCTTGTATCTTGCGTTCGGGAATTAAAGGAAAATCATCAGCAAATTTTCGACAGTTTATACAAATTAGTTTAACATTATGAAACGAAAAGGAGGCCCATATTATGGATGAAAAATGCACAATGGAAAATCTGCTTCTGACCACGAAAGGGGTTTGTGACTTATATCTTCATGGCACAATTGAATCTTCTACCTCAAATGTTCACCAGGCTTTTGATTCTGCTTTAAATAAATGCCTGGATATGCAGGAATCCATTTACCAGAAAATGAGCCAAAAGGGATGGTATCAGCAGCAGCAGGCAGAGCAGGAAAAAATGCTGAAAGTGAAAAATCAATTTGCAGGAATGTAGTCTAAAAGAGTCCCCATTTGTTTTTCGATCAATTGAATGAAAGGGACCGGAATTTACACAAAATAATTGAAAACTTCCGAAATCCTCTTGAAAAGATTTCTGCAAGATGCTATACTCATTTTTAGGCAAGCCGTATTAACGGCAAATAAAAAGGAGGTATGCATATGCCGCGTGGAAGAAGAAAAGCGATTACAAACCCATCAGAAGAAATTCAGATAATTGACCAAAAAATTGCCGATTTACAAGAGCAGATTTCCGAATTAAAAAAGCAGCGCAAGGCTGCTGTTTCCAGAGCTGATGAAGCTGCAAAACAGCAGGTTGTTGACGCATTTGTTGCATCCGGAAAAACAGTGGAAGAATTTTTAGCCAGCGTAGCTCCAAACGCTGAATAATGTTCTGATTTTCTTATGAATTTAAAAAGCGCTGTCTGAGATGGAAAGGAAATCTCCTTTCATCCCAGGCAGCGCTTTCCTAATGTTTCCCTAAATGCTTCCCATTCCCTGTCTTGAGAGAACAGTATTGTGATGAAAAAACCAGGTTATTACTCTTCCGGCGAATTTTCCCGAATGGCGCATATCACCCTTCGGACAGTTCGTTATTACGATAAACAAAATATATTAAAACCTTCTCTTGTTTCGGAATCCGGCGCACGGTTTTATACGGATCAGGATTTTGCCCGGCTTCAGCAAATCCTTTTGCTGAAATTTCTTGGCTTTTCTCTGGATGATATTAGAGAAATGCTGACAGGAGACTTTGACTACCATTTTTTGCTGGATTCTCTGAATATCCAGTTGAAACTGGTACAGGATAAAATTGAACAGATGCAGCTTGTGGAACAGGCGATCCAGGATACCTCAAAAGCCATTCAGGCTGAACATTCCATTAACTGGAGCCAGATGCTGAATTTAATTCACCTGACTGGCATGGAAAAAAGCCTGAAAAACCAGTATCAGGACGCATCCAATATTTCTGCCAGAATTAACCTCCACCGGCTGTATTCTGCCAATCCGGCTGGCTGGTTTTCCTGGATTTACCAGCAGTGCCGCATTCAGCCAAACCAACAAATTTTAGAAATCGGATGCGGCGACGGGACTTTATGGAATATAAATCTTCCCAAGATTCCCAAACAGATCCATATTACCTTATCTGATCGGTCAGAAGGAATGCTGCGGGATGCCAGACGCTCCATTGGACCCAAAGATCTGCGTTTTTCTTTCCAAATGTTTGACTGTCATCAAATCCCTTTTCCGGATCACTGCTTTGATCTTGTAATTGCAAACCATGTGCTGTTTTATTGTGAAGATATTCCGGCGGTCTGCCGGGAAGTACAGCGGATTTTAAAACCAGGAGGACTGTTTTTATGCAGTACTTACGGAAGTTTGCATATGAAGGAAGTCAGCCAGTTGGTTCAGGAATTTAACGACAGGATAAAATTGTCTGCCAACAAGCTTTATGAACGGTTTGGCCGTGAAAATGGGAAGCCGGTTCTCTCCCCCTTTTTCCAATCTGTCCAGTGGTTGGATTATCCGGATTCCCTTTTTGTTACTCAGCCGGAACCCTTGATCTCTTATATCCTTTCCTGCCACGGAAACCAAAATCAATACCTTTCCAACTCTTATCAGGAATTTCGCATATTTGTAAAGAAGAAAACACAAAAAGGGTTTTTCATTACTAAGGATGCCGGGATTTTCCTCTGTGAAAAGCAGGAGGAAGGAGCAAGTAAGAATAAAAAGGAAAATCAGGAAAAAGGGTAAGCGAACACTCCTTTACCCATGCCTGCCTGCATCTCATTTCGGGATGCTATGTCAAAAATATGCACCGAATGAAAAAAACGATAAAAAGTACTTGAAGGTGACCTAAGGTGACCTTTTATAATAAAGCTTATACAGCGTTCCTGCAGGGATGAATAGCCAATAACGTCACATAATGATCAAAACAAAGGAGAATAACAATGAAGGGAATTATTCTGGCCGGAGGTTCCGGCACACGGCTCTACCCTCTTACCATGGTAACATCCAAACAGCTTCTTCCAATTTACGACAAACCCATGATTTACTATCCTCTGTCAGTACTGATGAACGCAGGTATCCGGGAGATTCTGATTATTTCTACTCCCCAGGACACCCCGCGGTTCCGGGAGCTGTTAGGTGATGGACACCAGTTCGGAGTAACCCTTTCCTATGCGGTTCAGCCCAGCCCTGACGGCCTGGCTCAGGCATTTATTATTGGAGAAGAATTTATCGGTACAGACCCAGTGGCTATGGTATTAGGCGACAATATTTTCGCTGGCCATGGTCTGAAAAAAAGATTAAAGGCGGCTGTGACAAATGCAGAAACCGGAAAAGGCGCTACCGTCTTCGGATATTATGTGGATGACCCGGAGCGCTTTGGAATCGTGGAATTCAGCAGCGAGGGAAAAGCCATATCCATTGAAGAAAAGCCTCTAAAGCCGAAAAGCAATTACTGCGTAACCGGACTGTATTTTTATGATAATAACGTAGTAGAATATGCTAAGAATTTAAAACCCAGTGCAAGAAATGAGCTGGAAATCACAGATTTAAACCGGATTTATCTGGAACAGGAAAAGCTGAATGTGGAACTTTTGGGACAAGGCTTTACCTGGCTGGATACAGGTACTCATGAAAGCCTTGCAGATGCCACAAATTTTGTAAAAACAGTGGAAACCCACCAGCATCGGAAAGTAGCATGTCTGGAAGAAATCGCTTATTTAAACGGCTGGATCTCCAAAGAAGATGTACTGAAGGTTTACGAAGTATTAAAGAAAAACCAGTACGGGCAATATTTAAAAGATGTGCTGGATGGCAAATATATGGATGTGCTTCACTGACATGATATTTGTTAACCTTAGTTAAGATACTTTACGAAATGCTGTTTGGCAGGATTTTGTTCGAAAGAAAACTGCCTGCTGCAATATTAAAAAATTGGAAAGGACTTATGAATATGACTATTATCGTTACCGGCGGAGCCGGATTTATCGGAAGCAATTTTATATTTCATATGTTGAAGCAATACCCGGACTACCGGATTATCTGCCTGGACTGTCTGACTTATGCTGGAAACTTATCGACTCTGGCTCCCATTATGGAGCATCCTAATTTCCGTTTTGTAAAGGAAAGCATTACTGACCGGGCTGCCGTTTACCGACTGTTTGAAGAAGAGCATCCTGACATGGTAGTAAACTTTGCAGCAGAAAGCCATGTGGACCGCTCCATCGAAAATCCGGAAATATTCCTGGATACCAATATAAAGGGAACGGCTGTGCTGATGGATGCCTGCCGCCAATATGGAATCAAGCGTTATCATCAGGTTTCTACGGATGAAGTGTACGGCGATTTGCCTTTGGACCGGCCGGATTTGTTTTTTACTGAGGAAACTCCCATCCATACCAGCAGTCCTTACAGTTCTTCCAAAGCAAGCGCAGATTTGCTGGTACTGGCCTATCACCGGACTTACGGGCTTCCCGTTACTATCAGCAGGTGTTCCAACAACTATGGTCCCTATCATTTTCCAGAAAAGCTGATTCCCCTGATGATTGCCAATGCCTTAAACGATAAACCTCTTCCAGTTTATGGGAAAGGCGAAAATGTCCGGGACTGGCTTTATGTGGAGGATCACTGTAAAGCCATTGATTTAATTATCCATAAAGGCCGGGTAGGGGAAGTATACAATATTGGCGGCCATAATGAAATGAAAAACATTGATATTGTAAAAATCATCTGCAAAGAACTTGGAAAACCAGAAAGCCTGATTACTTACGTAACAGATCGAAAAGGCCATGATATGCGTTATGCCATTGATCCGGCTAAAATACACAGAGAACTTGGCTGGCTTCCGGAAACGAAATTTGAAGACGGCATTCAAAAAACCATTCGCTGGTACTTGGAACACAAGGACTGGTGGGAAACCATTATTTCCGGCGAATATCAAAATTACTACGAACGCATGTATGGAAACCGGTAATTCTGAAATCGGACATGCTACGTATTGAACGATTGCAAACAATTTAAAATATGAAGGGTATGAATTCTATGAAATTACTGGTTACCGGTGTAAAGGGCCAGCTTGGACATGATGTTGTAAACGAATTGGAAAAGCGCGGCCATGAAGCCATTGGCGTAGATATTGAAGAAATGGATATTACCAATCCGGTTTCTGTCCAAACAGTTATGGACGAAACAAAGCCAGATGCGGTGATTCACTGTGCGGCCTGGACTGCTGTAGATGCTGCAGAAGAGGATGAAAACAAGGAAATGGTCCGTTTCGTAAATGCAGAAGGAACCCGGTATATCGCCGAAGCCTGCAAAAAACTTGACTGTGCAATGATGTATCTGTCTACGGACTACGTATTTGACGGCCAGGGCGATACGCCCTGGGATCCAGACTGTAAAGACTATAAGCCTTTAAATGTATATGGCCAGACCAAATTGGAAGGCGAACTGGCTGTGGCCGAAAATCTCAATCGCTTTTTTATCGTGCGGATCGCCTGGGTATTCGGAATCAACGGAAAAAATTTCATTAAAACCATGCTGAATGCAGGAAAAAATCACCAGCAGTTAACGGTAGTAAATGATCAGATCGGCACTCCTACTTATACCTTCGACCTGGCAAGGCTTTTAGTTGATATGATTGAAACGGACCGATACGGATATTATCACGCAACAAACGAAGGCGGCTATATCAGTTGGTACGAATTTGCCAAAGAAATTTTTCATCAGGCCAGTTTGCTTGGCCACGAAGAATATTCGGAAAGCCGCTTGACCATTCTTCCCGTTTCAACAGCCCAGTACGGAATTTCTAAGGCTTCCAGACCTTTTAACAGCCGTCTGGATAAAACGAAACTGGTACGGCAGGGATTTACTCCCCTTCCGGACTGGAAAGATGCATTAAACCGCTACCTGCGGGAAATTTTGGCATCATCTTAAATTTGATAAAGGAGCAAGTATACCATGGGACAAATCAAAGTTGAGCAAAATGCTGGAGGAATCCAGGGGCTTTGCGTAATTGAGCCTACAGTCCACGGAGATTCCAGAGGATATTTTATGGAAACGTATAATCAAAAAGATATGACGGAACATGGCCTTACTATGGAATTCGTACAAGATAACCAGTCCCGTTCCTCAAAAGGAGTGCTGAGAGGACTGCATTTCCAGAAATCATTCCCCCAGGGAAAGCTGGTCCGGGTAGTAAAAGGATCTGTTTTTGATGTAGCCGTTGATCTTCGAAGCGGAAGCGAAACCTTCGGAAAATGGTTTGGCGTTGAACTGACAGAAGAAAACAAAAAACAGTTCTATATTCCGAAAGGCTTTGCTCATGGATTTTTAGTGTTAAGTGACATTGCGGAATTCTGCTATAAGTGTACCGATTTCTATCATCCGGAAGATGAAGGCGGATTAGCATGGAACGATCCTAAAATCGGGATTGCCTGGCCTAATGTTACAGGAACTTACGACGGAACTGCATCTGCAGCCGGGTATCAGATGGAGGATGGAACTCCGCTTAATATCAGCGGAAAGGACCAGGTTCTGCTGCCATTAGAAGAAACCTTCCATTTTTAGGATATCTTCAATCATATAAATAGAAAGCAAAGGGGTTATGGCTGAATTACCGTTTCAGCACAGCCCCTTTTTTGCTTTTGACACCCTAATCTTTATAAGAAATTACGTCCTATAAAGCAAAAACCCTCTGGAGGGATGCGCACTTCGCGCTTAAGGAAACTGTCTTCTGAATCTTACATAGACTGTAAGTGTTATTTTTCAGAAACCTGTGTTATCATTTGAGCAGAAACCACAGGAGGTACTCAAATGGAGCCGATTCTGAATATCGAAAACGTAAGCAAGACCTACGGCAGTGTGCCGAACCAAACTAAGGCGCTGAACGGAATTACCTTTCAGGTAATGCCCGGGGAATTTCTGGGGATTATTGGAAGCAGCGGTTCCGGAAAATCTACACTGCTTAACTGCATTGCAGCGGTAATGCAACCGACCGGAGGCAGTATTGTGATAGAGGGAAAAAAATTGCAGTCCCTTAAAGGAAAAGCATTGGCAGCATACCGGGGCCAAACTGTAGGTTACTTGTTTCAAAATTTTGAATTGCTGGACAACCTTACTGGTGAGGAAAATATCTTACTTCCTGCTTTTCTCCACAGTATGATAGAAAAAGAGGGCCATCGGCGCCTGAATCAACTGGCAGAATATCTGGAAATTACGGACGTACTAGACAAATTTCCCGCCCAGATGTCAGGAGGGCAGCGCCAGCGTGTGGCAGCAGCCAGAGCTATGATTCTCCATCCTAAACTGCTTCTTGCCGATGAACCTACAGGAGCTTTGGATAGTAAAAATGCGAAGAATCTCATGAAAAAACTCTCCGGCCTAAACCAGGATGAACAGGCCACTATTTTGATGGTAACTCATGATTCCAACGCCGCCAGCTTTTGCAAGCGAATCTTATTCATCCAAGACGGGGTAATTTTCCACGAAATTCGCCGCGGCGATGAGAGCCGGCAGGATTTTTACCAGCGCATCCTAAAAGTTATGGCTCAGTTGGGAGGTGGAAGTTGTCATGTTCTCTAATTTAATCCTTAGAAACAGCAGCCGCAGCCGCAAGGAAAACGGGCTGTTCTTCAGCTCTCTGGTCATTTCCATTGTGGCTTTTTATATCATCCTCTCCCTTTCCAAACAGGATGTGATGGTTTTTCTTATGAAACTGGAAAGCAATGCAGTAAACCAGTTGCTGATGATAATTCCCGTTTTCTATGGAATCACATTGGGAATCCTGTTTTTCCTAATTTATTTTGCCTGTAACTATCAGCTCCAGCGCCGCAGAAAAGAGTTTGCTGTCTATCTGATGATGGGGATGTCCGGAAGGAAACTCTTTGCCATGCTTCTTGCAGAAGATCTTTTGAGCAGTATCCTGGCTCTGGTTATTGGACTTCCCATTGCTGTGCTGCTTTCTGAGCTCATCAGTCTTATCACTGCCAAGCTTGTTGGAATCGGGATCATCGGACACAAATTTACCTTTTCCCTTCCTGCTGTAGGTTTTACCATTGCCGGGTTTCTTGTTATTAAGCTGACAGCATTTTTAGTCCTCAGCCGTAAAATCAGCCGTCAGGAAATCGGCACTCTTCTGTTTGATTCTTCTGGAAATAAAACAAAACAGAAGCCTGCATTTGTCCATGGAATTTGGGCAGCCTTAGGCATCATAATGCTGGCAGCCGCCTATGCCATGGCCATTGAAGGAAGCGTTTGGTATGAAATAGCCACGATGTTTCTTACTCTTTTCCTTGGCTTGTTGGGAACCATGTTTCTGTTCTATGGAATATGGGCAGTAATTGCCCTGCCCATAAAGGCAGGAAAAGCAAATCAGAACCTTTCTGTATTTACATTCCGTCAAATTCAGGAAAATGTGATTCACCAGTCCCTTTCTATGGCGGTTAGCTCCCTGCTGATTCTGGCGGCTCTGTGCTGCTTTGGTGTGGGAATTGCCAGCGCCAACCAGCAGGACAAAGAACACATGCTGGATTACACCTTCCGGGATTGTTCAGCGGAAAATTCCAAAGATTTCTTAACCCGTTTACAGGCTGTACTGATGGAAAACGATCTTGACAGCCAATTCTCCCAGCTCTCTGAAATGCGGATTGGACACATTTCCACTGCTGAGAATCACCGCAATGAGTTTCAGATGGATTCTGTTATGGAGTCCTTAAGCAGACTTCCCCCATCGGAGGATCGGAATATTCTTATGAATAATCTAAGCTATGTGGATTATCCCCATCTCATCTGCCTGTCAGATTATAACCGTCTGCTTAAGACTGCCGGTAAACCTGCACTGACACTGGCAGCGAATGAAGCTGCCGTCTATCAGGATTCCGATTTTACCAATTCATCCAGAACCGCCATGCTAAACAAAATCCTTTCCGGCAGTCCACAGGCCATGATAGGCAAAAAACCTGTGTATCTAACGGGAGAATGCCAGTCTTTGGATTTAGTAACCGACCGATCGATTACCTTGTTTTTTGCCCTGATCCTGCCTGATGAACAATTTTTACATGATACAAAAGGGCATTATGATGTTTATGTCAACGGCATAATGAGCCAGGAAACCACGAAAGACTGCAGCCTGATAACCGCAATCTCTGACTTGAACACCCGGCTGGATGGAATGAATCTCCAGGACATAGGCATCGAATATGAAAGCTACCTGCAAACGATAAGCAGGCAGTTGTTCTATATGGTGGCAACCAGCTACATTACTATTTATTTAGCCATCATCTTTCTGGTAGTTGCCAATACCATCCTGGGCGTTCAGTTCCTGATGAATCAGCAGAAAACAGGCCGCAGATACCAGACACTGGTGCGCCTCGGCGCTGCCTACGAAAATCTTTGTGACTCTGCCCGGAAACAAATCAACTGGTTTATCGGCCTCCCTGTCTTTGTGGCATCCGTCAGCAGCTTTTTTGGGGTTAAGGCTCTGTTTCAAAGTTTCCTTTCCTCCCAGGTACAGGGAACACAGGAAGAAATGCTTCTGGTATCTGCCGCTATGATTTTTGTACTTTGCGTGGTAGAATATATCTATGTAACTGCCATTAAGGGCTTAAGCGACCGGTACTTGCTGACATTGATGCAGCCCCGGAGAGAAGAATAACCATAGGCTCACAGAATTTTTTTGTAACCCGATTAATTTAGGTACGCCTGACAGAAAATCAGCCCCTAAACAGGTACAGAAAAAGACTCCAAGGAACATTAATAAAAGAGGAAGGGCTTGATATGAAGAGGATTGCAGTTGTAGAGGATGAAGCCTATATGCGGGAAGAGCTTTGCAGTATGCTGAAGAAGGCGGGATACCAGGCGTTGGAAGTAACTGCTTTTGAAGATGCTGCCGATCAGTTAGCGGCCCTAACTCCTGACCTGGTAATTCTGGATCTTAATCTGCCGGAAATCAGCGGCTTCCAGATTTGCCGGGATCTTAAGGGGAAAACCTTCATTCCTATTCTGGTCCTGACTTCCCGTGACCAGATGGCCGACGAATTGCAAGCCCTCCGGCTTGGAGCGGACGAATACTTGACAAAACCCTGCCGCAAAGAACGGCTGCTGGCCAGAATTGCCAATATTCTCAAACGCTATGAAGGGCGGACCAATCTTTTAGAAGGGCAGGGGTTTCTGCTGGATCGCGTCACTTACACGTTATATATAAACAACACATCTGTGGTGCTTCCCAAAAATCAGGGAAAACTATTGGAAACATTACTTGCAGGAGGAAACAATTTGGTTACAGCAAAGCAGCTTTGCAGAGCACTCTGGAATACTGCAGAGTTTATTGATGAAAATGCCTTACAGGTAAATCTGACCCGTCTTAAAAAGACCATGGCAAATTTAGGAATGAAACAAAAAGTAGTGGCTGTCCGTGGATTGGGCTATCGGCTGGAAACAGAGGATATGCCATGAAGCAGCTTTGGAAAACCTTAAAACGCTATGCCCCGTGGCTCCTTTTGCTGCTGACCATAGATGCCTTTTTTGCATTGCTTCTCTGGCTTTCCGAGCGGCAGGCATTTCAGGCTCTTATAGGAATCACTGTATTGGCAAACCTTGTGCTGTTTTCAGCAACTGTGTTGATTTTTCATCTCAGCGGGCAGCAGAAACGAGTTCTGTTTCGTACTTTTCTATCAGATCCAGATCCGGTAAATACGAAAAAGCTTTTAAGGGCAGTAAGTCAGCAGGAGCGGGAACAGCTCGAACTGCTGGCTTCTGTTCTGGAGGACAAGCAGATTCGGATTCAGGAAATGGAACAATCTATTCGAGATTACGAAGAATATGTGGAAGGGTGGGTGCATGAAGCAAAAACCCCTCTATCCCTGCTCACTATGATTTTGGACAATCGAACGGATGAGCTTTCTCCTCTGCTGCAAGCCAAATTAGACTATGTACGCAGCCAGCTTCAGAAAGATATTACCCAGATGCTCTACTATGCCCGGCTGGGAAGCAGTACGAAAGATTATCGGTTTGAAACTGTAGAATTAGGAGATGCTGTGGAAGAAGTTCTGGAGGATTACGCTCCTTTGCTGGAAGAAAAAAAGTTTCTCATCGAAAACCAATTACAGAGTGAAACTGTGTATACCGACCGCCGGGGCCTTCAATTTATGCTGGGGCAAATCATCAGCAATGCTGTCAAATACAGCAGCAGCAATCCACGGCTCACCATATCCCTTCAGCACTCCACTGCAGCAGAAATTCTGACCATTGCAGATAATGGTATCGGTATCAAGAGCTACGATCTTCCCTATATTTTTCAGAAAGGTTTTACCGGCGATTCCACGGACAGCCGAAAAAAAGCTACCGGCATGGGGCTATATTTGACAAAAATGATGGCAGATGCCCTCAATTTGCAGCTAACAGCAGAATCCAGGCCAGAAAAGGGCCTTTCGATTTCGATCCGATTTCCCATCGTCTGATTAACTGACAGAAGAAAACCCGGCTTTTCACGGATTATTGATTGGACAAGCGGCGTCACATCTTTATCCCATAAAACTCCAGATATTCTTTCAATCTGTCAAGATTTTCCAGATAGGAATCCAGTTTTGCCAACGTTTTAAAGTCCCTGTCATACAGCACAATCCAGCCCATATTTCTGGAAACACAGAACACCTCTTTTACGGAAAATTTAGCGGCCCGGCCGAACCTGGAAACTGCATGAATCCTTTCTCCGTCTATTTTTACCTGGCATACCTTTCCGATGCGCAAATAAATAATCCCCATTCCCATCACGGCAAGTTCAAGGATACTAATCGCCCATCCTTCTGCCATAGTCAAAGTCCTAACGTCGATTAGCAGAAAAAGAGCCAGCCCAATCAATAAGAAAAACCAGCCAATTCCAATAAATCCTATCCGGGTAGAACGTTTTAGGCGAAGGGTAAACTGCTGCTGAGGAACAGAAACTTTTACTGATTCCGGATCTGGGCTGGCTTCATCTGGAGAACGCCATCCAACAGGAGCCTTGTGGATTGGAATATTCCTTTGGATCAGCCAGACAAGCAGCAGATCGGCATGTTCCATACTGCCTGCAAATTTAGCCAGCACCTGATAATTCTTGTCATAAATTACATTACACCCTCCGGAAGGACCCAGCACCACACCGGCAATATCATGAACAGAACAAATGCGGTCTTTGCGAAACCGGCTTTTCCACTGAAGGCTGCTGCCCTCCACGATGATACGGGTTCCTGGTGCAAAGCGGCTGTGTACAACAAAGCACACTGGCGGATTTTTATTAGGAAGTTTCTCCGGAAGCAGGTTGTAGGAAGCGCCGCCGGCATTTGCGTATGCTATATGCCATGGCCCCCTTTTCCAGTCTGCATAAGTCAGCAAAGTCCTTCTGGTGAAGAAAAAACCAGTAAGCCCTATACCGTCGCATAAAAGCAGCAGCTTAAAGGTCATGCTCCACCGCCGGTTCCAGTCATCCGCTGTTAATTGCGTTTCGGAAAGGGCAGCAGGCAGCAGGACTGATATTACCACCCAAAGGGAACAAGCTAATAGAGTGCAGATTCCTACCGTAACATAGGCGGCAGTTTTCGAACGCCGTCCATGGAACAGGCGGTAAAATCCCCCGATTACCAGTCCTGCAAAAAGCTGGAGGGTGATGCTGAATCTTTCTATCTGATACAGCCAGCATAACAGCAGCACCAGAATGCAGACAAACATCCCTACAGCACTTCCTAAAATGCCGCCAAGAACACTGCCCTGCAGCTTGGGACACGCTTCAAAATTGGGGTATTCTTCATGATGCGATGGATTGAAATATTCTGACATCCAGCAACCTCCTTAATCCCTTAGATTGTTTACTGGAAAATTTTAGAAGTTTTCTAATATTTTTCTAAAAAATCCCATAAATCACCACCCCAAAACAGGCTGACAGCAAAATCAATTGAAGGGGCGGCAACCGTTTTTGAAACCACTTCTTCCATATTGCCATAGCAGCAATCAACAGCAAAACTATAACCAAATTTCGGATATCCGGCCTTATGCCGGGAAATGAAAGGAAACATACGCTGGCTGTCATATAAGCGCCGGTAGCAAGGATAATACCGGCAATGCAGGGTTTTACTCCTCTTAGCACCGCTTGAATATATTTGTTTTTCACTGCTGTTTTTAAAAGGGCTGTAAGCAGCAGAATAATGAAAAAAGAAGGGAAAACAACTGCCAGGGTAGCCGCTGCTGCTCCCCAAAATCCTGCCTGGCTGCTTCCCACATAAGTTGCAAGATTTACCATAATTGGCCCAGGGGTGCTTTCGCTAACCGCAATCAGATAGGTTAGCTCTTCCTCTCCCATCCATCCATAAGACAGCACTACATCACGAATCAGAGGAATTGCTCCATAAGCACCGCCAAAAGCAAAGCATCCTACTTTTAAAAATCCTAAAAATAATTCCAGCAGCATCCGGTTATTTCCCCTCCTTCCCTCTTATATGCTCCTGCAGAATAAACATAGCCAAACTGACAGCGCCTGCAAGCAGCATCAAACTGACCGTGGAAAAATTCCATGAAAAAATATGGATAAAAAACATGACTCCAAAGGATCCGGCCATAATCGCCATCGGCAGGGCTTTCTTCTGCATTTTTTTAATCATAGAAACCGCCCCATTCCAGATTAAAATTCCTACTGCTGCCTTTATTCCCTTAAACCCATTGGCAATCAGCCTGATTTCTAAAAAACGGTCAAAAAACAGAGAAATTATAAAAATAATGAGAAATGAAGGCAGAATCACACCCAAGGTGGCGCTGAGAGCGCCCAAAAGACCTGCCTGTTGGTATCCGACAAAGGTAGCGCAGTTAATGGCAATCGGCCCAGGAGTTGATTCAGCAATAATGGTTACATTAAACATATCATCATGAGTAATCCACTGCTTCCTGTCCACACAAATATCTTCAATGATGGAAATCATGGCATAACCGCCGCCAAAGGTAAAGGCGCCGATTTTCATAAATGTAAAAAATAACTCCTTTTTGATCCCTTTTCCTTTTTCCATAACGTAAATTCAAATGCCTCCTTACAGTTGGAACGGATTGGCTATGTTCCTTATCCAGCTTTTTACATGATATCTTGTGTTCTGCACATACTACGCTTTCGGGCTGCACACTCGCTGACGCTCGGTGCGGTATCATCTCTGTAGGGATTATAGCATAAATTATTAGAATATTATCAAGTCTTTTTAATCAAAACGGCTGATTTGAAAAATAACACGATTATAAAATTCAGGAATCAAAAATACATTGGCTCCCAACTTGTGTCCTCAGAAAGGTTATGGTAATATGAACGTGTATGCAATCGCAAACAGCAGCGTGTTTTTTCAGATTATGGAAATTGTATTAGTAAAATTGAAAAAATATTTACATTTGCACAAAGCTACAATGAAAAAGCAAATATAAGTTATAAAAAGGCAGAAATAATGCTTTTGGACGCTTTGCACATGTCTAATTTTATGCCTATAGAAAGAAATGTTGCAATCAAAAACTTCTCTGACAGCTTTGGTACAAGCGGCAGATTAGATGCGGAATATTATCAAACAAAATATGATACTCTGTTTGCAAAGCTGTCAGCGGTGAGAACGTATCTTTTGGGGGATTTAGTTTGGATAAAAAAATCTGTAGAACCAGGCAGTGACGAATATCTTTCAGAAGGCATTCCATTTGTTCGTGTATCAAATTTATCTAAATATGGACTTTCTGAACCAGAATTTCATTTGGGTAGAATACCATTCGCACATATGAATCTGCAACCTAAAAAAGATACTATTTTGCTCTCAAAAGATGGTAGTGTGGGGATTGCATATAAGGCAGAAAAAGATTTGGATATTGTGACTTCGGGTGCTATTCTGCATTTAGAGCTTAAAACCAATCAATTTTTGCCAGATTATTTGACACTGGTGCTAAATTCACTGATAGTAAAAATGCAAGCGGAAAGAGATGCAGGAGGATCAATTATTCTACACTGGAAGCCATCTGAAATTGAAAAGATAGTTATTCCATGGTTGCCAGTTGACAAACAAGAACAGATTTCTTGTATCATTCAGAAGAGCTTTTCCTTGCGTAGAGAAAGTAAAGAACTTTTGGAAAGAGCAAAACAGGTTGTGGAAATGGCAATAGAGAAAGATGAACAAACAGCGATGGATTGGCTAAGCAGCCTCAAATCAACACCACCGGCTTAGCCGGTGGCTTACTGCTGCATCTGAATCCTTTTTTGTCTGGTTTGACCAAAACATCACTTAATAGAACACATTTCTTAAATCACCTGATACAGCAAATAACTAAAAAGAGTAATTTTTATAATTTATGCAATGCCTGACCTGCAGTATTTTGATGACTGCTACATTGTTACTGGACACACTCCCACAAAATTTATCAACAAGAATTCTCCCGGAAAAATTTATCAGAAAAGCCATCATATCGCCATTGACTGCGGGGCAGTATTCAGAAATCCTCTGGGATGCATTTGTTTGGATACATTAGAAGAATTTTATATAGGGTAGCTGTTTGCAGTTACCTGTCTGTGGTTTTATCCTTTCCTGCCAACCTTATAGCATAACTTACATTCATAAGTTTTTCGTGTATGTTGTATGCCTGTCTAATACCACCTTTTAATCTTTCCAGCGCATATCCCTATACTTTCGAATCCAATCTGGATCTTGATAGCTGTCTTCTAACATCTGGCAGCCATAGCACAGATCATCTGCCATTTCCAGAATTACATCTTCCAGCTCTAAATTATGTTTCCATTTCCTGTCGATTCTGTCATAGCCCAGCAGCGCGCCAAGAATATTTCCAGTGACTGCCCCTGTGGAATCGCTGTCGCCCTTATGGTTTACGGCTGCAATAATTCCGGCAGAGAAGTCATCCTGATACCGAAGGGAGCAATAAATTCCGATTCCCAGTGTTTCTTCCGCAACCCAGCCCTCTCCAATCTGGTGTATATTATCCAAATCGCTCTCCCCATTTTCTGATAAACCTACTGCCAGGCTGATTATATCTGTCAATTCTTTCAGATGCTTGTCGCCAGAAAAAAGTTCAGTTATCGTATCTCTCGCCTCCAGCACAATTTCTTTCAGTGTCTGTTTCTGCTTCGGATAAACAAGACGGCTGATAATATGAACCAGGACAGCAGCAGGCATATATCCAAGAGAGTGCCCATGTGTGATTGCAGCAATCTGGGCGCCCTGGCGATCAAGCTCTTTTATAGAAACAAATGGATCTTGTTGGAATGCAATTGGCGCAACACGCATAATGCCTCCACAGCCTTTACTGGCATTCTGGGGATTATCAATAAAATTTCCATCGCTGTTGCGCCTATTTTTCTGCTCACAGAGCGCAGACAGGCAGGTATTTCCGGGAGCCCTCAAGCAATACAATTCCGGAACATCTAAAAGCCATGAAATGCATCCCTTTCCATACCCCCTGGGCCGTTTCCTGCTCTCTTCAAACGTCACCTCCTGTGTCAGCAGCCAATCCTGATAAGACATGGCAACATCGCTGCTGGCAGCGCCTTTGATGCCTTCCATCACTTGTCTGGTTTTAGCTGCCAAAAGCCCATTTGCTGTAAACAGGGTCATCTGAGTATCATCCGAAATCAACGCCTTTCCGCTTTCAGGGTCAAGTTCATAATCTTGTATGCCATTTTTTCCAAATTGGGAAAAAATCTGTTTTTCACTGAAAAATTCCACCGGATAGCCAAGAGAATCCCCCGCTGCACCGCCAAACAGACTTCCTCTGATTCGGTCAAACTGACTATCTGTTTCTCTGATTTTTTCTATTGTCACTTCATGATCTCTTTGATTTTCTTCTCTATAAAAGCTGCCAGAAGCAAAATTCCGGTAGAATTCGTTTAAGTTATATTGTCCGGCTGTTCGGTCAAGGACGGCGAAATCAATCTGTCGGAAACAATCATTCCCCCTCAGGCCATAGAAGCTCATTTCTTTAAAAGCTTTGTAAAACAAATCTGAAATCACGCGGGCATCATTTCCAAACGCACCACATCCCCATGCACCAAGAATCAGGTACTGATAGCCAAAATAAGCGGCGCATTTCAGCATCTTTGTAATTCGTCCAAAGAGCATATCCTGGTATTTTTCTTCGCTCATCCCTTCTTTTCCATAAGTAACCATAGGTGCCCCACAGGTTAGAACTGCCACAATCACCGTTTCCGAAAGAAGATTGCCCTTCTCATCCTGAAGGATTTCCACCTGGGGAGAAAAAATCATTGCATCTGATCCCATATATGTGTTTCGCCCTCTATTGTATCTATAATAGTCTGCGGCGCTCCTGCTCTCTAATGACCGCAAAAGAGAACTTTTTCTGCACAAATCTTCCTCCTGTGCCCTTGCTCCCCATCGGACACCGCCTCCTGGGTTCACAGGATTGGCAAAGTTCAGAACTAATACCGGCTTTGCATCTTTCTCAAAAGAAAATCCAAACCTTTCATACTGACGCCTTGCAGCGGTAAATGAATCTATATTTTCACAGCTAAAGCCACATCGCCCTGTCGCACTGGCTTTCTTAAAATCCCTGGAGCGGGAATGAATGTTCCGGCACGCCCTGAGGCTGCATATATCCTGCACATCTTCCGGAAGCAGGACACAGGCCTTTTCCATCTCTTCTTTCGACAGCTTCAGCTTAATGGTTGTTCCATTCATCGTGTAGCTGCCCTGTTCTAAAATCTGCAAGGTTTCCTGCAGTATTTCTGTAGCATGATTTTTGTTCATGGGGGATTCCTTTCTTGTTTTTATTATAGCCTCCGCAAATTTCCAAATCAGAATTAACTACTGAAAAATGCTTAAACAGTACCATTGTATCTATAATTTACATGATATTTATCTGCATGTCCACACAATATTTCACCCACAAGAACTTTCTTCATCTGGCCTTCTCCCGGAAATCTTTCATTAACAGAAAATCTTAGCCAAATTTAACATATTACTTATATCCGAATTTAGTCATTTTTCTAACTATACTCATATTTTTTATCCATATCTTTATTTTTCTTTTTTTTGATATAGGCGTATACTTTTTTTCTAACTTATCAAAGGACATTTTACTCATATCTTTATAGAATTCACTTCTTTTTTGTGGTTGGTAAACCGAACTGTATTCTGCAGGATTCTCAGCTACACTCACAGCATAATTGCAAGGTTTGCACAATGCTTCTGCTCTTATTTTATCTACCAGATTTTCTCCTTTTTCTGTTCTGGAGATCACAAGTGATGTACCTAATCCATCATTCATTTCTGGAACAGCACGTTCAATTCCCCAAAAATCACCTATTGTCAAATCTGATTTTTTACTATTTTTTGCTTTACATTTATAGCATGATGGCCTTAAGCTATAATTTTTTAAAAACATTATCATATACGGGTGAAATCCCATTGGAATATAATACCGTCTTCCTTTAAATTGTTCTTCTACTCCATAATCTTTCCAATCATAAATTTTACTGCGAAAATTTACATTTATAATTTTCTTTCCCATTCTTTTTTGAGTAAAAGCAACATATTTTTTCCATAATTTAGGTGATGGTACTCCATGACATATTACATCAACACATATCAAATTATCATAACTCTTATGTAAATATTTTACTAATCCATTAACTTGACAAGCAGTCCCAGAAAATAAAACAAGTTTTCCTTCTTCCAAATTTTTATAAATTTCCTTATATATTGTATTCATATAGCTTTGTAAGTATTTTGAACCACGCAGTTTTAGCAGCTCATGCTCACTTGTTGCTTTTCCCACAAATGCCCCTGTACAGTCCTCATTCATTTGTGTCCCATAAACAACCCCATCTCTCCTTAAAACATATTGTGCAAGCAAAGAAAAAACCGCACCAGAAGAACTATTTTTCCTAAGTTGTGTATTTTTAGCTGCACATGCATACGCATTAATAACTTTATTAGTTGTTTTAATTTCTTTACCAAACGGACATACTTTATCACAAACATTACAATTAATACAGCTATTAGAGTCTACTATAGGGTATAAAAATCCTTCATCATCTTCTATCATACTAATGCACTGCTTTGGACATACATTTTGGCAAGCACCGCATCCACAACAATTTACTTTTTCTTTTATTGTTATCATTCTTACTTTCCTTAAAATTTTCACGCCTATAAATTCTGAATTTTGCGTTACTTATTCTTCTACTTTTTTAACAAATTTCTGATAATATTTCTTTCATCCTCGTTCATTCCCCAAATCCATAAAAACGAAACAAACAGAATCACATAAATAACCCCTTGAATAATCCAGAGCCGTAAATTATGAATAGGAAACATATAGCTTAAAACAATTGATATTATTATTGGAATCATAAATGATGGAATTATCCTAATTATTTGTTTCCAAAAATAAATAATATCCAAATGAATCTTAGCATCATAATACCAGTTCATAAAAATCACATTTCCTATTATCAATGAAATCGAAGTTCCTAATGCCGCTCCCAGTGCCCCTAACTTTAATATGAATGGAATACTCAAAAAAATATTTCCTATTGCTATAAAAAAATATACGATCGAACGTGCTTTATGCATATTCTTTGCACGTTGTATTTCTATTCCTATGTTTTGTATCAGCGGAACTGTTACTGGCAGCATCAGAGCAATTGAAACATAGTATGACTGCTCATATCCCTCTCCTGCCCATAAATGAATAAAAAATTTTCCAAATAATATAAAACCTGATAGAATGAATGAAAGAATCATAAACTGTATTCTTCCGACTTTCGTAAACAATAACGTTAACTCTCTATCACTATTTGAATTTACTACAATATGGTTAACCCTGGGTATAAATACATTCGATACTGATATGGATAATTCTAAATACAATGTATTTATTTGTGCTCCCACTCCATAAACTGCAACAATAGCAGTTCCAGTCAGTCTTCCCAGCAAAAATTTATCAACACTCCAATTAATTTGATCAACTATCATATTGATAAAAATTAAGGATGTAAAAAGCCACATTGTTTTTAACAGCCTAAAATCAAAATTTCTGAAAGCAAATCTCGCATGCAGTTTTTTTACGCAATACCATATGCTAACCATCATTTTTGCAACAGTTAAACCAGTAGTTACCATAACCATTGCTACTGATCCATATCCCAAAATAAGAAGCGGTAATGTAATAAATGGATTTAGTAAATTCTGTAACACTACGATTAACTTTTGAAAGAAAAACTGTTCATTAGCAGCCATTATCGAATCAAAAACACTACATGGAAAGGTCATAGCCAAATTAATAACCATAAGAAACATAAGGAACTTCGCTGTTTCGTACTCTTGAGATGATAATCCATTTCCAAAAATATTTTTAATATTTATTACCATTACATTTCCGCATATTAAGCAAATAATACCTATAACCAAGAAGATCGATAGAAACATACCATTAAAGGATTCTAATCTCTCTTCATTTTGTTCTTTCTTAATTTGAGCATAAAACTTCATATATGAGCTTGAAAAGCCAAGACTTAATAAACTTAAATATGAAACTACAGAATATACAAGCTGGTACAGCCCATATTCATTTTGCCCCAGCAGCCTTAACATAATGGGAGTATAAAGGATTCCGGATATAATATGAACAAATTGCGATACATAGGATAAAATGACTCCTATTTTTCTCTGATTTCTCACACTCTATTCCTCCTGTACCGCCTGCTTAACATATGCATATAGTTTATTTCTCTCCACTTCTAAAATACGATTGGCTTCTCTAAAATCGGTTAAAAAAATATTACTATCTTCAATTGTTGAAGAAAATCTATTATTCAAATGAAACTTATTTAATAATGTAACAACTCTGTCTGTCATATTCGCCCGGTAATCTTGACGTTCATAGCAAATAAAGTTAATGTTAAATAAAATAGAAAAGACACAGCCATGAAAAGAATTCGTGCAAATTAATCTTGCCCGCTTTACTAAATATATAAATTCACATGGTCCCACTGCATAATACTGTGGATAATTATCTTTATCATAAATATTAATGATTGGAAGTCCTGTTTCTCTGCTAATCTTACTAATTTCTCTAATTATGTTCATATTTTCGTTGCCTAATAAATAAACCATAATAAACTTATCTGGCAATTCAAAATCTGGTTTTACTGAAATATCCAGCCATTCCTTTTGCATCAGCGCCATTGTCGGATCAGACAAAGTTACCACCTGTCTGCCTGTTAATTCTTGAATCAATTTTGAACCACTATCTTCTCTACATGATAACAGTGAAAACTGTTTAAGTTCACTTTTAAATAAATTTTCATATTTACCGGGTATTTCTATTCTCCCAATACTTGGCGCGATACAAATCCTTTGTTCGGGATCCGAAAATGAAAGTAAAAAATATCTCATTTCATCTACAGTATCCGTCCAATTTCTCCATACTTGATCACTTCCAACAGAAAAAAAATGATATTGTTTTTTTAGATCAATTGGTATTTTATTAAAACTAATTTGTTCTGCTAAATTCAAAAATCTATTTGAAAATTCTGCAATTTTTTCGATTCTTTTTTTATCAAGAATATACTTGTCGATTCTTTTATTTCTTATTCCTAATTTAACCATAATTTCCTTAAGGAATATTTTTAGCTGCTGCTTAGAGGCACCTGTAGCTTCCAATTCATTAAGCGCATAATAAATCGTATATGACTCTAAATTTAAATTTCTATAAATTCGCTCAACTGCATAATTCTGAAGCTTATTTCCGATATTATAATTACCATATAAGGTTACAATACCTATCTTTTTCATTCTTGTTTAACCTCATTTTTTAAATTTTACTCATATTCTGCATTTGTTACATTGGAATATTTTCTTGTAATAAATAATGGCTGTAAATATTTCAAACATAATATTACTAATACAGTGCCACATCACTGAAAACAAATTTTGACTCAGGGCTTCCTGTATTATCAAAATAACCGCCATTAAAAATCATTGTTGCTTTTCCATTAACCTTGGATATATCAATCAAGTATTGGTGCCATTCCTCATCCAAGTCGTGATAACTTGTTCTACATTCTCCAACAACACATCCTTCTTCGTCATAAACATATACGCTTAATTGGCCATGATCCATAATCTTTTTCCCGTAAAACACAAGATATTTGTACGGAGATGCATCCTCTATATCACATTTAAAGCCAATATATTCCTTATCCTTCAAATACTGGCTTACTAAAATATCGCTTTCACAGGGCCTTTTTAAACTGCCCTGGCACACAATTCCAATATTACCGTTATGCTGTTCTGTCCTTATCTCTGCTTTAGACATTTCGATTAAATTTTGATCGCTCAGATCCAAATGTAGCGGCATAACCCCTCCATTCAATTCTTTGTTAAGCAGAGCAGCCGCATAGTAATCATTTTCATAATCTTCCTGAGTATTTAATACAGTATAGTCGTATGTTGAATAAAATCTTAACTCATCATCAAGATATTGTTGATAATTCTCTGAAGTAAGTAATCCTTTTCCTTCTCGCATATAATTAAGTAGTAAACTATTGATCCATTCTCCATAATGTATAAAATCTTTATAATTATTCAGATTTGTTGTGATGTCTGTAAGGCAATTAAATGAATAAAGTTTTATATTGTTATACTTTAATAACTCTTCAATAATGATCCTTTCTGCTTCTATCTGTTTGTTTAGCGTTCCATCAATTAATAATGATTGCCACCATGCAGCACTATACGGAGTAAAAAAATAATAAAAATCCACATCCGGATATTTGTCTGCCAGAAATGTAACATTTTGTCCAATATTTTCTAATATCGTATTGATCTCTTTTTGTGTCAACTCAATTGGTAAAGCTGGTTTTCGTGCCGTTATTCCCTCCGGAAATAAAGTATTTTTTCCAAAAGTATAGTCATCCATCCAATTTGAATAATCATCAAACGATAAGATTCCACCTTGAAAAGCGGGATTATCATTTTCTTTTTCCATTGGATACACTCTTGAAAATATAACATCCCGGTTAAATACATATTGGACATCATTAAAAATATTGTTGTCATACAGATATGTTGGATAAGTTCCCAAATCTTCTCTCATTTGATCTTTATCGGCATAAAACTTATTCATGTCCAATATGTATTTAACCGGGATGTTATATTTTCAAGAGTGTATCCAATGGAAAAAGAAAATGATAATCCCGCTTTT
>JAAWIS010000126.1 GCA_022796475.1 Lachnospiraceae bacterium
GGTAAAGATGACCAAGAAAAAGTAAGATTTTGTTATTGACTTTTCAAGAATTTTATAGTAATGTTGTTAAAGTTGATGAAAGAAAAAAATTCTCAAAACATATACGTTTTGAGAATTTTTTTAACTTTTTCTAATATTTATAATTAAATTCCAGTATATCAACAACCCCAAAAAAGGCAGCCGCCCGTCAAAGCGTCTGCCTTTTCCTTTATCCATTGCACAGACCTCCTGCTTGAAAAAACTAAGTAGATTTTTAAGTTTCTTCAAGCAGGACACAGGATTGCAGAAAATACCAGGCGAATGGTTTTATGTTTACCTTTTATTTCCGCCTTTCATATATAAAACAACACATTGAAGCGTGTCTTAACATTCATTCCGTCTATCTCTTTGTATCTTCCAAAATCCTGCCAGATCTGCTAACAGCCATCCAATGGGAATCGCCCACCAGATTCCAAGAACGCCTACAGCGGGAAGAGGCGACAGACAGTATGCCAAAATCACCCGGGTTCCCAAGGAAATCACAGTTAGAACCAGTGACATCTCTGGCTGTCCAATTCCTCTAAAATATCCGTAAAGCAGGAACAAAATTCCAATTCCGCAGTAAAATGCCCCTTCTGTCCGAAGGTAAGACACACCGATCTGAATCAATTCCCGCTCTTCTCCCTCGATAAATATCTGAAGCAGCCATGGAGCCAGTCCATATACCAGGGCAGAAATTCCTATACAAAAGATCATGGATGTAAAAACTGCACATTTAATGCCTTGTTTTACCCGATCTTCCCGGGCCGCTCCATGGTTTTGAGATGTAAAAATGGAAAATGCATTTCCAAATTCCTGGGCAGGCATATAGGCAAAGGAATCAATCTTTACTCCCGCCGCAAAAGCTGCCATTACTGCCGTTCCAAAGCTATTAACCAGGCCCTGGATCATTAAAATTCCAAAATTCATAACTGACTGCTGAATCGATGCTGCTGCTGAAAAACGAAGAACCTCCTTTACAGCCCCTATTTCCCAGCAAATCTCCTTTTGCTTCGGCCGTAATCCCGGTTCTTTTATCCAGGTATAAATCCCAATCCCAAGGCCGGAAAATGCCTGAGCAATCACTGTCGCCTCTGCCGCCCCCTGGATTCCCCGCTTCAAATTAACTACAAACAGCAAATCCAGCACAATATTTAAACAGGCAGCGCCGCCTAAAAACCACAGGGGCGTTACGGAATTTCCTACTGCCCGCAGCAGAAAGGCAAAGTAATTATATAAAAATACAAAAATAATCCCTGCAAAAATAACCGTTATGTACTCTTCCATCATTGCAAACAGTTCAGTCGGCACACAAAGAAGATGCAGAATCTGCCTCATGCCGGCATATGCCAGCGAATTCATTACCACTGCAGTGAGGCCAATCATTACAAAAGCTAAAACCATGCTGTTTTTCATCCGCTTTTCATCTTTTTTTCCAAAATAAAAAGAATACACGGAACCGCTTCCCATGCAAAGCCCAATTAAGATGGAAGTTAAAAATGTCATCAGCGTATATGCAGAACCCACTGCCGCCAAAGCTTCCGGCCCTAAAAAGCGGCCTACAATCAGCGTATCTGCAATATTATAGCACTGCTGAAGCAGATTGCCCAGTATCATCGGGCCTGCAAACTTCAGCATCACAGCCATTACATTTCCTTCTGTCAAATCTTTTTTCATATCAATTACAGAAAATCCCTTTGATTCTTCAGGCTTTCATCGCACCTCCCGATTACTGTGGAATTTCTTTTTATTCTGACGTTTGCATATATACATTTCTGTGTCTGCTTTTTCCAAAATTTCCTCCAAAACCATACTGCCATCTTCTTCATGAAGTTCAATGATGCCAAAGCTGAAGCTGGCCGGATAAGGTTTTTGGTTGCTCTCTACCATCTGCTGCAAAGCTTCCTGTATTTTTTCCGTTACTGCTTCCTTATGGCAGCCGGGAAAGACCAGGCAAAACTCATCTCCTCCAATTCTGGCAAATACATCTGTAGTACGGATCTTTGGCTTAATAGCAGCTACATAACTGCGGATATACTCATCCCCTTCTAAATGGCCATATTTGTCATTTACATATTTCAAACCATCCAGATCCATATAGCAGAGAGTGACTTCCCGCTTCTCCTCCATGATCTCTTCCATATATTCCTCAAAATACCGACGGTTTTCGATTCCGGTTCCTGGATCATGATAGGCTTTGCTGGCTAACTGCCTGGCTTCTCTGGTTTCTTTCGTCACATCCATAATCACATGAGCATATGCTTTACGGCCCTGCCACTCCGTAAGAAACGATGTGATTTGGTAGAAATAACCATTCTCATCCTCTGCTTCCCAAATTGAATAGGGTTCATCGCTGCTCCAGTTCAAAATGTTCTGCTTAAAGGACAGCCTGTGACGGCAGATATCACAGAAATCGCCTTCTACAAACTTTTCGGTTTCTTCTAATTCTTTTTTGTTGCAAAACAGGATGTCTTTTATTTCCAGATCTACTACCAGAATCCACTCACTTCTTTTTTTAGTCAGCTCTGTCAAAAGGTGATTATAGGCTTCTGTTACTGCTGCCTGATCCTGTTTATGAGCTTCTGCTTTTTTCAGAAGCTCCTCTCTTTCCCGAAGCTGATCCACCATTGTGTTAAATGCCTCTGAAAAGTTTCCAAAAAACGATATATGCTGAGAAAGATCCCCGGATGCTATCCGTTCTGCCTGGCAGGTAAGCTGCTTTAAATTTGAATGAAGCTTTTTTAAGCTGATTCCAAATTTCTCATATGGTTCATCCAACTGCAGTTGTTCCGGAAGCTGGAACTGAGGATCCTGCAAAATATTCTCTAAATACGCAAAAAGAATTTCACAATTTCTATCTGACATAGATTCCCTCAACTATTTGTACAGCAGACAGCCGCCTTTTTCTGGTTTCTCTCCTGTACCCTTTTATTCTAAGAACTAATACATGCTGGTATAACTCTATAAATCATACCATATCTGTCTGAATATATCAAATAAAAATATTTTATTTTCCAAATTTTGTTGCTCTCATATTACTGTTCACAGGGCGCCTGTAAACGTAACCCCATACGCCCGTTAAAAATCGTCTGTGGGGATGGGGTATATGGTTTGGCCTATAACGGTACTCATGCTATGGGAAATCCTCAGGCACGATCTAATGTTTTTGCTCCCTTTCTATCGGAATGTCCACCTGGAATTTCAAGAATAGCGTTGCAGCAAAAGAGATTGCAAATCCCGTCAAGCAGCTAACAAGATACAAGTCAAATCCTTGTCCATAAAATACAGGAAGCGCAGCAAGGCTGGGAAAGGCAAAAGACATGGCCTGGGCGCCGGAAATCCCGGCAATGGCTCCGCCGATTCCTCCGCCAAGACATACGGCTGCCATCGGCTTTTTCCTTGGAAGGTTTACACCAAACATTGCCGGTTCTGTAATTCCAAACAAAGCCGATAGAGCAGCTGAAGCGCAGATAGGCCGAAAGGATTGATCCTTGCTTTTAATCATCACAGCCAATGCTGCCCCTGATTGGGCAAACACTGCCGGCCCCATCAGCGCAAGCACAGTATCATGTCCGCTTACCGTAATATTATTCATTCCGATTAAGATAAAGCTCCAGTGGAAACCAAAAAGAACCATTGGCTGTATCACTGACCCTAAGAGAAATCCGGCAATAACTGGTGATAAGTTATAAACAAATCCATATCCGGCAGCAAGAACATCCCCCACCAGAGCGCCAAAGGGACCGAATAAAAATAGTGTGGCAAATCCTACTGCCAGAATCGACAAAAGGGGTGCCAGAAAGCCTTTCACCAGATCGGGAAGCACCTGATCTAAAAGTTTTTCTACAAAATACAGCATCCCTGCTGCAAGTATTATGGGAATTACGCTGGAATGATAGGTAACCCCTTTCAGTGGAACCCCCAGAAAATGAATGGTATTTCCTGCCTCTAAAGGTGCCGTAAGGGAAGGATACAGCAAAACGCCAGCGATCACAACTGCCGTAAACGGGTTTGCCCCGAATTTCCTTGCTGCCGTAAAAGCCAGAATCATTGGCAAAAAGTAAAACAAACTGTCACCCATGGCATTTAATACCAGATACGTTTCGCTTTCTGCAGAAAGAATGGATGCTGCGCTTAGAACTGCAAGCACACCCTTTAAGATTCCAGCCGCGCTTAAAAGGTTCACAATGGGAAGGAAAATTCCTGATATTCCATCAATCATCACATTTACTGCCGATTTTTTCTTCTCTGTCATAGCTAATACCCCCGCAAACATCATTTTCTATCCGTGATAAATCTTACAAATTCATGAGATAACTATTTTATCGTAAAAGAACTGTCAGAAAAACTTAGTATTCTTCTGTTCTGCATTACCAGACAAAAAGAATTATTATCAACCAAAAAGACGAAATATCTTCACGCTGCCAAAAACGCGCCCGCTGGAAGTTTCATACCGCTGACCTGGATTTAAAAGTGGCTCCATTTCTGACGGGCCGCACAAAGTCAGACTTGATAAAAGATACTTGTTAAAAATCCTTTATTTACACACGATTATGATGCCTCAATTTGAACCGCATTTTCCCGAATCTGATTGATTGTTTCCATCAAAGCGGTTCTGGTTTTTGCATCAAACAGCTTAATAAAACTAATTGGTTTGTCAAATGGTGGTTTCGTGAGTTCTGCAACATTTTCCATATATCCATTTAATTCAATGTGGTTGATAATTTTGTTTACAAAAGCAATCTGCCTTTGATTCAGGGACTGGTCATTGATAAAAGCGGAAAATGCCTGCATTGCCGCTTCGTGATCCAACTTGGCAATTTTACGAATCAGCAGGCCAAATGGTGCGTTTCCAAACTCTCTGATATAATCATCTTTACTTCCCAATTCATTGGTCAACACCTGCTCCAGTTCCTGATAATCGCCCATGGCCAGCGGAATATTGTGTGTCAGCTTATAAATGGCAAGAGTATTCCCATGTTCGTTAACATAACGGTTCACCTTGGCTCGATAGTCCTCAAAATTGTAAGCCGCATCCAACTGAACACCTTCCTGCTGATCAATCACCGGATCTGTTAATTTGGTGACAATACGTTTCTGCTCTGCACTGCCCTCATCCAAAAACTTAATGAGCTCTCGAAGTTCTTTGCGCACCTTCTCGAACAGAAGAATATCATTTGCATGCCAGAATGCATCCGTGTGGATCTCCCGAAGTACCGGCAACTTTGCCTGAATCTGCGGAATACTTGCCTTTTGTTCCAGCAGAGAGGCTGTATTGCACAACTGCTTTTTTGCGTAGTTGAAAGCAGGCATCTGCTCGATATGCGCCAAAATCAGACCATACATAAAGTTGTCAAACCGCTTTGCAAATTCGTCCGGTTCTTCCGATCGCACCAGCGGTGCAATCTGTGTCAGCAGTTCGCCCTTATTTCCTTCGCTGATGGACACAAAGGATTCCGGCTTTTTATACTTCTCCACAGCCTGCATCCGTAATTTTACAGCAATCCGATCAGGACTAAGGGACATTACCTGCCTGTGACAGGCATCAACCATCTCACAGCGCCAGAACCGATAGGCCTCCTCACTGGCAAAAACACTTTCCTGTAAAGCCATTGCAATTTTGATCTGCTTGCCAAAGATATTTTCTGACAATGTTTTAGTTTCCCTGGCTTCATAGCCCTCCTTATGCTCCCGGAAATATTCGAAATTACCGCAATAATCAAAAATCAGAAACCGCCGCTTGCCAGTGTATGTTCCATCAATCTGGTCTGTACAGGTCAGCCCCCTGCACAGCCGGGTGCCGCGGCCAATCATCTGCCAGAACTTTGCTTTAGAACGCACCTTTTTGAATAATACCAAATTGACACACTCAGGCACGTCGATACCAGTATCCATCATATCCACTGATATGGCGATATGCGGTTCTTTTTCTGGCTGCTTGAAATCATCAATAATGGTCTGTGCATAACGGTCATCACAAATCACACGCTGAGCGAAGGAGCCTTGATACTGTGGATAAAGCTTGTTGAATTGCTCCAAAACAAACTCCGCGTGACGCTTGTTCTGAGCAAAGAGGATGGTTTTTCCCAATTGATCGCCTCCTGCAATTTTGATGCCCCGCTCCATTAAATCCTGCAAAACAATATCTATTGTTGTTTCATTGAACACAAATTTATTAAGAGCTGCTGACGGAATAAATTCCGGCAGCAGGCCATCTTCAACAAAGTCATCTTCATACCGTTCTTTGTCTGTGTCAGACAAGTCGTCGTAAGTGATGCCCTCATCCAAAAACTTGGTCTTAACCTCGTAATTATAATACGGCACAAGTACATGGTCTTGGCAAACCGCCGTTTCATAATCGTAGACATAAGTAGGAACCCCATGTTCCATCTCAAAAAAATCATAGGTATTGCGGTCAACATCTGTTTTCGGCGTAGCGGTTAAGCCTACCATAAAAGCGTCAAAATACTCAAAAATAGCCCGGTATTTTTTGAAAATGCTCCGGTGGCTTTCATCAATAATGATCAGATCAAAATGCGCCGGAGTAAACATCTGCCGCCCTTCCTTGGATTTGGAGTCGTCAATAGCGTTTAGAATGGTAGGGTAGGTGGAGAACACGATACGGGCGTTTCGTTCATCCTTATTGGAGCAAAGATTACACAGGGACATATGCGGCAAATAGTTTTTGAAATCATCTTTTGCCTGTTTTACCAGTGCAGTGCGATCGGCTAAAAACAGGACATTCGTTACCCATTTGCCACGGCTGAGCACATCGGTGAGGCTGGAGGCCGTTCTGGTTTTGCCAGTGCCGGTGGCCATCACCAGCAAATGCTTGCGGAACCCCTGCTCCATCTGCCCGCACACTGCCCGGATGGCTTCTTTCTGATAGTATCGGTCGGTGATTTCATCATCAATGGGAATTCCTGTCAAATCCATCCGTTCCTTCCGGCGGTTCATCAGCTTTTGCAGATCGTCTTTACTGAAAATTCCGCTGACTTTCCGCTGTGGGGCGGTCTGGTCATCCCAGAAGTAGGTTTCAAAGCCGTTGGTGGTAAACATCATGGGGCGACGGCCAAATTTCCGCTCCAGACATTCGGCGTATAAAACAGCCTGCTTCCATCCGGTATTGGGGTCTTTGCTGGTGCGCTTGGCTTCCACCACCGCCAGCGGCAGGCCATCTTTGCCAAATAGCACATAGTCGCAGTAGCCCATCTGACCGACTGCACCAGCCATACCTTCCGCAGGATATTCCTCCTGCACATCGGCATCCGGGCCAGTAAACTTCCAGCCTACTTGTTTGAGATCTACATCAATATAAATTTTTCGGGTATTAAATTCCGAGAGATCCTCCGATTGGAATGTACGTTCCTGCTGGTGCTGCTCCTTTTCGGCAGTGTAGCGTTCAGACATCTGCCGGATCTGTCGGCGCAGCGCTTCAATCTCTGCCTCTTTTTCATCCAGCAGACTCTTCTGCTCCTTGATTTTTTTAGTGTCCACCACCACCTTTTCGGTGGGCAGCAGGCTTTCATCAAAGATACGTTCTTTGTAATCAGAGCCATAGCAATAATCGATCCACTGGATAAACTCAAACAATCCGCGCAGGGAAGCAAGCGCATCACTAGACTGTACACTCCGCTCCGTATGTACCGATAGATTTCCCAGCTTGATGATAAAGGGCAGCTTGCCCCAAGTGTTATAATCCACCGCAAAGCGGAAGGATGGCTCGTGAATGAGGGACTGCAGATTGTCTTTATAAGGCATTTTCATTGTCTTGTCCGCCGCATACACCCACTTTACTGCCAACTCCAGAGCCTTGCGGCAGCCTACCGCACACATAGCAGGAGCAGAGGTATAAATTTTTTCGGCTTCAATGCAGGCAGCGGAAAATAATATGTATTCTTTTTTTATCTCCAAAAAGCTAAAATTTGACATCAAAACCACTCCTGTTTGATATATTTTTCAATGCATTGATAAAATCCAATGCACGTTTCTTGACGATATTTTGATTTGTCGGTTTGTTCATAAAATGCCACGAACTGATTCTGAAGGTTGATTGGAGGAATTAACAATGACAATCCTTTAATGATTGTTAAGTT
>JAAWIS010000127.1 GCA_022796475.1 Lachnospiraceae bacterium
CCATAAATGAAAGGGGTTCCTGTGAACCCTCCGGGGGATGTGCAGAAAACGGGAGTGGAAGTTGCCGCTTCGCGGCCCCGTTTTCGCACAGCTTGGCGCTTTGCGCTGAGCTGTCACAGTAAGCAATAAGACGGGATTGCCGCAATATTTGGCAATCCCGTCTTCCTTTATTTTTCCGATACATTTTGTGTAAAATTACATCTCCGCCGAAACAAAAATGTCGTAAATTGCTTTGATTGACGCTTCAAAGTCAGAGTTTTTCACACCAATAATAATATTTAATTCGCTGGAACCCTGATCAATCATTTTTACATTAATTCTTGCATGGGCAAGGGCGGAAAAGATTCTTCCGGCAGTGCCCCTGGAGGCTTTCATCCCTCTCCCAACCACAGCGACTAAAGCCAAATCTGATTCCATTTCTAAGAAATCCGGCTCTACTGCCCTGTGGATCCCGGCAATTACCGACTGCTCATACTCTTCAAATTCCGACTGATGAACCAAAACTGTCATGGTATCAATTCCGGAAGGCATATGCTCAAAGGAAATCCCAAAGTGTTCAAACACCTCCAGAACCTTTCGGCCGAATCCCACCTCAGCATTCATCATGGCTTTTTCAATATTGATTGAGCAAAATCCTTTCTTCCCTGCAATTCCGGTAATCGTATAACGGGGCTTCCTGACTGTGCTCTCCACAATCAAAGTTCCTTTGTCATCAGGCCGGTTGGTATTACGGATATTAATGGGGATACCTTCCCGCCGCACAGGGAAAATCGCATCCTCATGAAGCACGCTTGCTCCCATGTAAGCTAATTCCCGCAGTTCCTTATAGGTAATGGTTTCAATTACCTCCGGATTCTTAATAACCCTTGGATCTGCTACCAGAAATCCGGATACGTCTGTCCAGTTCTCGTACATATCCGCATGAATGGCCTTAGCCACAATTGAGCCAGTTACATCCGATCCGCCTCTGGAAAAGGTTTTAATGGTTCCATCATGTTTAGAACCGTAAAATCCCGGTATCACAGCCCGCTCCACATGCTCTAACCGCTCTTTCAGTTCCTGATTTGTGGTATCTGGTTCAAAATTCCCTTCCCCATCAAAAAAGATCACCTGGGCGGCATCGATAAATTCATACCCCAGATACGCTGCCATAATCATTCCGTTTAAATATTCTCCTCTGGAGGCCGCGTAATCCCTTCCAGCTTTATTTACAAAATTTTCTTCAATATTAGCAAATTCGTGTTCCAGGCTTAAATTAATGTCCAGGCCTTCTATAATTTCCTCGTACCGGCTTCTGATTTTTTCCAGAATTTTCTTATAACTTCTTCCCTCAGAAGCTGCGTCATAGCACTGGTACAGCATATCCGTAACTTTTTCATCTTTATCATTCCGCTTTCCCGGGGCAGAAGGAACCACATATCGTCTTGCTTTATCTCCACGGATAATATCGCCTACTTTTTTAAACTGCCTTGCGCTTGCTAAGGAACTGCCGCCAAACTTTACAACCTTTTTCATAATCGGTCTACTCCTCTGAATGTTTTATGTCTGAGATTTCCTTTCATTTCCCTAGCGACAGTAACGCGGCAGAACCGCAAATCTGTGGTGCAAAACCGTGTGTCCCCTTGTCCACTGAGGGTACGATTGAGAAATACAACGAAAATCATACACAATATTTTTTTGGCTGTCAAGCAAAAACTTTTATCCCTTTGCTATCCCTTTACCCGGATACCCTGATGTTATTGGAAGTACTTCACGCCGGATTCAAACAGCTTTAAGTCCTGTTCTCCATAAATATTTAAAGCTACTCCATCACCCCGCCGCTCTGAATGAGCCATCTTTCCTAAAATTCTGCCGTCAGGACTGGTAATCCCTTCAATGGCCATGTAAGAACCGTTTGGATTCCAAAATTCATCCATTGTGGCCTGTCCCTGATCATTTACATACTGTGTTGCCACCTGTCCGGCTTCAAATAACCGGTTCAACCACTCTTTATTGGCCACAAACCGCCCCTCCCCGTGGGAAGTCGGATTGCAGTATACATCTCCCAGTTTCGCACCCATAAGCCATGGAGATTTGTTTGATACCACTTTTGTATAAACCATTTTTGACACATGGCGTCCAATGGTGTTCATGGCAAGAGTAGGCGAGCTTTCCTTCTGCTCTGCTATCTTTCCTTCCGGCAAAAGTCCAAGCTTAATCAAAGCCTGGAAGCCATTGCAGATGCCAAGCATCAGGCCATCCCTTTTATTAAGCAGATTTTCAATTTCCTCCCGGATTACGGGATTGCGGAACACGGCAGCAAAGAACTTTGCAGAGCCTTCCGGTTCATCTCCAGCAGAAAAACCGCCAGGGAACATTACAATCTGTGCCTTTGCTATCTCTTTTTGATACGCTTCTACGGAATCTCTGATATCCTGGGCAGATAAATTTTTAAATACCACATGGGATACGCTGGCTCCTGCCCGCTCGAAGGCTTTCCCGCTGTCATACTCGCAGTTAGTTCCCGGAAATACAGGAATAAATACATGGGGCTTTGCAAGTTTCTGCTGGCATACGTAAATGTTTTCTGGTTTTTCCTGATATACAGCCTGAGAAACCTCTTTTTGTTCTACTCCAGATTTTGTTGGAAATACCTGCTCTAACGTGCCCATCCAGGCAGACAGCGCCTCTTCCATGGGAATAACAGTCTGGCTGTATTCAAACTTTCCGCTGTCTGTAACCTGGCCGATTACTGTGTAAGAAATCGAAAGTTCTCCTACCCTGCCCTCTGCAACTTCGCAGAGAACCGAACCCCAGTCGGCAGCAAAGAAATCTCTGGGATCCAGGTTATGTTCAATTTTAACTCCCAGTTTATTTCCAAATGCCATCTTGCTAACTGCTTCTGCTAACCCTCTGCCTTCCACTGCATAAGCAGAGATAATTTTTCCTGCCTTAATATCCTCATGAAGCTTTCTGTAACCATCCATAAGCTGTCCGTAATCCGGCAGATCATAGGAATCCCTCTGAATCCGGAATACCACCAGCTTACTGCCTGGCCGCTTAAGCTCCGGAGTAATAATGGTTTTACCGCTGGCCACGTCCACTGCAAATGAAACCAGAGTAGGCGGAACATTAATCTCTCCGCGGCATGCATCGTCGAAGGTTCCTGACATGGAATCCTTCCCTCCGATGGACGGCAGGCCAAATCCTAACTGGGCAGCATAAGCCCCCAGCAATGCAGAAAAGGGCTGGCTCCAGCGGCTTGGATCTTCGGTCATTCTCTGGAAATACTCCTGGAAGGTAAATCGGATTTTGCTAAAGTCACCGCCGGCTGCCACAATTTTTGCCACAGAAGATACCACTGCGTACACTGCCCCATGATAAGGACTCCAGGCTGACAGATACGGATCATATCCGTAACTCATCATCGTAACGGTATCCGTATTTCCCTTCAGCAATGGGAGCTTGGCAACCATGACCTGAGTTTCCGTTAGCTGATACGCTCCTCCGTATGGCATCAGTACGCTCCCGGCGCCGATAGAGCTGTCAAACATTTCCACCAGGCCTTTTTGGGAACATACATTTAAAGAAGCTAACAAATCCAGCCAAGTCTGCTTCACATCACCTGTTTCTTTTCGCTCAAATACACTTTCCTTTTTTGAAGGAATCTCCACAGCAACATCTGCTTCCTGGTGAGCTCCATTCGTATCTAAAAAGCTGCGGCTTAAATCTACAATAGTCTTCCCCCTCCAGGTCATTACCAAACGAGGCTCTATCGTCACCTCTGCAACCGTAACCGCCTCCAAATTTTCCTGGGCGGCGTAGTCTAAAAATTGTGTTTCATCTTTCGGATCCACTACGACTGCCATCCGTTCCTGGGACTCAGATATCGCAATCTCTGTGCCGTCTAACCCGGCATATTTTTTCGGCACTTGATCCAGGTTAATTTTCAGCCCGTCAGCCAGCTCACCGATGGCCACGGAAACGCCTCCTGCACCGAAATCATTGCACTTTTTAATCAGCCTGGATACCTCAGGACGGCGGAACATTCTTTGGATTTTCCGCTCAGTCGGGGCATTTCCCTTCTGTACTTCAGCGCCGCAAACTTGGATAGAAGCTTCTGTGTGAACCTTCGAGGAACCGGTAGCGCCTCCGATTCCATCCCTTCCTGTCCGTCCTCCCAGAAGGATAATAATATCTCCCGGATCCGAAGTTTCCCGAATCACATCTTTCCTTGGGGCCGCACCCATTACTGCACCGATTTCCATTCGTTTTGCCCCGTATCCCGGATGGTAAATCTCTTTTACGTATCCGGTAGCCAGTCCGATCTGGTTTCCATAAGAACTGTAGCCGTGAGCTGCTTCTGTCACAATCTTCTTCTGAGGAAGCTTGCCATGAAGCGTTTCATTTAACGGTCTTGTAGGATCCGCCGCCCCGGTAATGCGCATGGCCTGGTACACATACGTCCGTCCTGAGAGCGGATCCCGGATAGCGCCGCCTAAACAGGTAGCAGCCCCTCCAAAGGGTTCAATTTCCGTAGGATGGTTATGAGTTTCATTCTTAAAATTAACCAGCCATTCCTCTGTCACTCCGTCTATAGTTACAGGTACTACAATGGAGCAGGCATTAATTTCTTCGGAAACTTCCAAATCCTCAAGCTTCCCTTCCGCCCGCAGCTTCTTCATCCCCATAAGCGCTAAATCCATCAGACAGATAAACTTATCCTCCCGCCCTTTGTAAATTTCCTGGCGGTCCTTCTGATACTGGATGTAGGTATCTTCAATCGGTTTTCTGTAGTCGCCTTCTGCAAAATCCACCTTCTTCAGCTCGGTAGAAAAGGTGGTATGGCGGCAGTGATCGGACCAGTACGTGTCAAGAACACGGATCTCGGTAACTGTTGGATCCCGGTGTTCCTCTGTTTTAAAATAATTCTGAATATGTTTAAAGTCCTTAAACGTCATGGCAAGATTTAAGGAGCTGTAAAGAGTTTTCAGCTCTTCCTCTTCCATCCCGCAAAAGCCCTGAAAAATCGCCACATCTGCAGGGGTTTCAAATTCTGCAACCAGCGTCTTAGGCTTATCCTGCCCGGCCTCTCTGGAATCCACAGGGTTAATGCAGAAAGATTTTACAGCCTGAATCTGCTCTCCGCTTAAATTTCCTGATATTACATATGTGACAGCAGACCGGATAACCGGCTCCTCATCCTCCTTCAACAGCTTTACGCACTGCTCTGCCGAATCTGCCCTCTGGTCAAACTGTCCCGGCAGATACTCTACTGAAAATACAGTATCCCCTTCCTGTACCGGAAACATTTCTTCGTAAATTTCGTCCACCGGCGGTTCCGAGAAGATGGTGGTCTTTGCTTTCTGGTACGTTTCCTCTGACAAATTTTCAATATCATAACGAATCAAGACACGGACATTCATTACACTGTCAATCCCTAAGTAACTTTCAATTTCTTCACGAAGTTCCTTTGCCTTAACTGCAAAATCCGGCTTTTTTTCCACAAAAATCCGTTTTACACCCATACTTTCATCCTCCTGACAATTTGATGTACTCTCGCATAATAAGACAAAAAGAAACTCCGAGAGTATGGTTTCATTTTGGTAACTCGCTTCCTCACTATCCTGTATTAGATGCCCTCAATGAACAAGGGCATGACAGAAAAAGGACAAATGGCATAATCTTGTCATCTGTCCTTATCATATCATACCTATCATAAATAAGTAAAATTAATAGCCTTTATATCTTTTATTAATACCACTAATAAATTATTTTGAAAGCTCAGCGTATAAGCGCTGTGTTGCTGAACTATGGGAAAAGGGAGCCGCAAAGCCACATCTTCTATCCCCGTTTTCTGCACATTCCCCGAAAGGTTTACAAGCCCCCTTTCATTCATGGCGTGCCCTAAGCGGGGCATGGGGGGCTGTAAGCCTTTTCTTAAGTCTGTAACAGGCCTTACTCGCTTTCCGCTGTCCAAAAGCTGCTTATGCTACACTTCTCCTTCGATATCCGTATAGTACAAATGTCTTGGAAGTCCGTCTGTCATAATCGGAGTCAGCTCTGCCTGGATTAAGGGCTTAATATAATTTACAAATTCCGGCTTTACAAAATCGCCCTCTTCATTGATCCATTCCCTTGGAACCTTTTTCTCTACGTTTGCAATCTTATGTACATCATAGATATCGGTTACACAAATATAGGGATCATCAGAAACCCTTTTTAAAATAATCATTTTTCCGGTTTCCCCTTCGTGAGCGGCTTTGACAGCAGCCCCTCCTACCTGGAAGGCTTCTGTGATATCCACACGGGATACAATATGGGACGCACACCGCTGGAGAGAGTTAAACTCGATTGCACGGGTTTTGCATCCAACCTCCCTGTTAATTTTCTCTGCCAGGTAACGCGCTGTGCCGGTTAACTGCTTATGTCCGAAGGCATCTACAAAATCAATGCCATCTGTCAGCTCACAGACGTATTTCCCATCTTCCGTCTTCACTCCTTCTGACACAGCTACCACAACCGATTTCTTCTTTTGATGGAGCTCTGCTACTTTCTTCATAAACCGTTCTATATCAAAAGGAATTTCCGGAAGGAAAATCATATCTGGTCCGGGGCAGTCCTCACATTTAGCCAGTGCGGCAGCTCCCGTAAGCCAGCCTGCATTCCGGCCCATAATTTCCAAAATGGTTACATTCTGCTGGTCATATACTAAACCGTCCCGTATTACTTCTTTCGTAATAGCGCCAATATACTTTGCAGCGCTTCCGAATCCGGGAGTATGATCGGTAACTGCCAGATCATTATCAATGGTTTTGGGCACACCCATAAAGCGGATCTTGCTTCCATTTAACAGGGCATAGTCGGAAAGCTTTTTGATGGTGTCCATAGAATCATTTCCGCCGATATAGAAAAAATATTCAATGTCCAGCTCGTCCAGAATGGAAAAAATCTTGTCATAAATCTCCCTGTCCTGGCTGATATCCGGAAGTTTAAAGCGGCAGGAACCTAAATACGCAGAAGGCGTCCGCTTCAGCAGCTCAATATCAAGATCATTCTTTATATGTTTTTCCAGATCTACATACCGATTCTCCAAAAGTCCCTGAATGCCATGGACCATACCGTATACTTTTTCTGCCCCCCGATCTTTTGCGGTCTTAAATACACCTACCAAACTGGAATTAATCACTGCTGTAGGGCCTCCGGACTGCCCTACAATAACATTTCCCCTGACTGCTCCCATAAAAAAGTACCTCCATTTTTTGCAAACGTATGCATTTTCTTTTTCTTATCATACTACCCATTTGGAAAATCTGCAAGCAATTTTTATCATTTTTACCAATAAATATTTGTTAAACAATGGGTTATTACTCAATTATGCCGGAAATCTGATTCTGATTCTCTTATGCTTCCTTCTCTCTATTCCAAAAAACCCCTAATTTTTTCTAAATAATCCACTTTTTTATGTTGCTGATTGCAGTTTCTTCCAATCCCTCCATCTTCCTTATAATCCTTCCCCTAAAGCGCTCAGGGCGTCTGCCGCCAGCTTCATAATGTCTTTAATTTCTTCTGAGGTCATCTGCATCCGCTCTGCCAGCTCTTCTACGGTGGCTTCTCTTCCCAGTTCCTCTGCCATCTTTCCGGAAACCTCCTGCAGTACATTTACACGGGCTGCAATCACTTCCCCTATCTCATTTTCCTGCTGCTGCTCTTTCAATGCGTTTTGAAGAAAGGACAGGATTTTTTCTCTTGCAAAGCTGAGGAAATCGCCGCCCTTATACCAGGATGCTGCCATAGTCAAAGCCAGGTTTGCTTCCTGAACCAGATCACTCATAGGCAGGCCCTTGTCCCGGTAATCTTTTGCTGCTGCCAGGGCAAAAATTAAATGGCCCTCAATCAGGCGTTTTCTGGCCCTTTCATTTCCGGAAAGAACCTGGTTTTGCAGTTCTTCCCTTTCCTTATCTGTACATGGCCTTATTTCCTTTAGCTCCTCCAAATACATTTGGTAATATCCTTCATCGGAGCTGTGAATTTTCTGAGATCCTTCTTTCATAATCAATAATTCTCCTTTCGCTCTTTCCAAAATCTTAATTTAATGGTAAAATAACAGC
>JAAWIS010000128.1 GCA_022796475.1 Lachnospiraceae bacterium
CACACGCTCTTTGCGTTGGAAGATATGTACGGGCTGAAAATCGGGGAGATTGACGGGGAAATCTGCCTGCGCCTTGACAAGTCCGACTATTCCACTTATGCGTCCATGTTCGATATGTTCCACGCATGGCAGGAGCAAGCCGCCAAACTGGAACGGGGCGAGATAAGCAGAGAGGAATATGACCAGTGGCGGTACAAGTACCCCGAACTGGACACTTCAAAGCATTGGGCGAAAGTCCCCTCACAGGCGGTCAGCGATTATATGCTTAATGGATGCGCAAGCGCATCCATGGAAGAATTTCAGAAAATCGAAAAAGAAGAAAAGAAAACAGCGAAAAAGAAAAAGCAGAAATAAGCATAAAAAGACCTTGCCGATATTCAGTTTCCATATCTGAAAATCAGCAAGGTTTTTCATATGCCATTGATGTAATTATTTAGTGCGTGATGTGAAAAATGTTGCCAAATCGTTGCCAGTACCTAAACAAATTTGCTTGCAACCCGCATAAACTCTAGGTTCTTAAAGTCCATTTCGTCACTCAAATTCAATCGTAGCCGGCGGCTTCGGCGACATATCATAGCAAACCCTGTTTACATGTTCTACCTCTGCCAAAATCCGATCCGTAATTTTTTGAAGCACATTCCAATCTATCGTTTCAATAGTCGCACTCATAGCATCTATCGTATTAATCGCACGGATAATCACCATATAATCAAAACTTCTGGCATTGTTCTTTACGCCAACTGACTTAAAATCCGGAACCACGGTAAAATACTGCCATACCTTTTTATTCAGCCCAGCTTTTTCAAACTCCTCACGAAGAATGGCATCGGATTCCCGGACTGCTTCCAGGCGTTCTCTTGTAATTGCCCCCAGGCAGCGAACACCTAGCCCCGGACCTGGGAATGGCTGACGGTATACCATGCTTTCCGGAAGGCCTAGCTCTATACCGCAGGCGCGTACTTCATCTTTAAATAACTGCTTTAAAGGCTCCACTAACTCAAACTTCAAATCACTGGGAAGGCCGCCTACATTATGATGAGATTTCACCATTTTCGCCGTTTTCGTTCCGCTTTCAATGATATCTGGATAAATGGTTCCCTGACCTAAAAAGTCAATTCCCTCCAGCTTCCTGGCTTCTTCCTCAAACACACGGATAAATTCTCCGCCAATGATCTTTCGTTTTTGTTCCGGATCTGCAACGCCTTCTAATTTTCCTAAAAACCGCTCTACAGCATCTACATAAATTAAGTTGGCATGAAGCTGATTTTTAAATACCTGAACCACACTTTCCGATTCATCTTTACGCATCAGGCCATGGTTTACATGGACACATACCAACTGCTGGCCAATGGCTTTAATCAGCATTGCTGCAACTACAGAGGAATCCACTCCGCCGGAAAGCGCCAGCAGCACCTTTTTTTCACCTACCTGTTCACGGATCCGTTCTACTTGATCTGCAATAAAATTTTTCATATTCCAGTTTGCCTGTGCCTTGCAGTCAGCAAACACAAATTCCTTTAAAGCAGCCAGATCCGGCAGCGCTTCTAAAATCTTTTCGCATTTCGCTGTAGGATGGCTGACAGCAAGCATAGGGTATCCGCACTCATATAATGCCGGATCCACATCTACCGGAGCGCCGTCTACCACGCGATTTTCACCGCCATTTAAAATGATTCCTTTTACATTTTGCAGCTCATTTAACTCCTTGGGGGTAATATCATGGGGATGAATTTCACTGTATACCCCCAGATCACGGATTTGGCGTGCAATGGTGGTGTTTTCTGTGCTTCCCAAATCTAAAATCACTATCATGTCTTGTTTCATAAGTTTCTCCTTTATCATTTTCCTTAGTGACTTGTCATACCGCTCATATTCATTATACCGGAATGTGCTGAAAATTCAATGGTTTTCGTTGCAATCTGCTGCTGGAACATTACATCATGCTCCACAATCAGCATAGTTGGCTTAAATGACAGCAGAAGTTTTTCAATCTGGATTCGCGAAAACACATCAATGTAGTTCAATGGTTCATCCCAAAGATACAAATGGGCTGGAGTCAGCAGACTGGCTCCAATCAGAACCTTCTTCTTCTGCCCTTCAGAGAAATCTTCCAAATTCTTTCCAAATTGGCTCCGATCCATGTCTAATTGGCGTAAAATCGCACAAAACAAACTTTCATCCAAATTTCGAACACGGCAGAAATCCTTGATGCTGCCATGTAAAAATCCTGTGTCCTGATTAATATAAGAAAGAATCAGACCGGATGCCAGATGCATGACACCCTCCTCTTCCAGATTAGCAGGCTTTTCTTCTCCACCTGTTTTGTGCAGAATCATTTTAATCAAGCTAGACTTTCCACAGCCGTTATCACCATTCAAAAATACCCGCTCTCCCTGATTGATCACAAACCCCAAATCTTGAAACAGCGGCTCCTTCCCATCCTTATAAAAAAGCCCATAATGTTCAGCCGAAATCAGTGTCTGCTTATAATGCTTTAGCGGCATAATCTTTAAATCTGCCGGGCTTTCGATATCCGCAAGCAGCCCTTCTTTTTCCTCAATCTCTTTGCTGATCCGGATTTCCATTTGCTTAACGCGGCTTTCCATTTTCTTAGTCTTTGCCCCAATATAGGCTCTTGTGGGACGATCCGGTTCTTTTTTGGGATTATAGCCTATCTTCGTCCCTTCATTTTTATCCGCCCAGCGCCTGGCCCGCAGCGAAGCGTCTTTTAATTTTGCAATCTCTTTCCTGTGTTTTTCATTCTCTGTCAAAGCAAAGGCATCTTTTCTGCTTTTATTCTCCCACCAGCTTGAAAAATTTCCAGCCTGAACCTCAATAGAATGCCGATTCAGTACCAGTACATGGTCGATGCAGGCATCCAGAAAATCCCGGTCATGGGACACTAAAATAAATCCTTTTTTCCCTGCCAGATAGCTTTTTACAATTTCCCTTGATTTTTGATCCAAATGGTTGGTTGGCTCATCAATCAGTAAAAAATCATGCTCTCCGGAAAACAGGATTGCCAGAAGAATCTTCATCCGCTCCCCAAAGCTAAGGGTTCCGAACGGACGGTACAGCACATCCCCTTCCAATCCCAAAAGGGACAATTCACACAAGATCCTCCACTGCCTGACATCCCCTTTTAATTCCTCTGCAAATTCAATAGCCGGCTGATCCAAATATTCCCGTTTTATCGAATAAGGAAAATAATCAAATACAGTACCTGCAGTAATCGATCCTTTATATTCGTACTTTCCCAAAAGCAGATTTAAAAACGTAGTCTTTCCCTTTCCATTCCTTCCCACAAACCCTAGCTTCCAATTTGTATCAATAGAAAAGGATACCTGATCGAATATCGTATCAAAACTTCCCTCATAATAAAAAGTGAGGTTATTTACATTAATCTGTGCCATCTAAATCCCTCCTTACCAATGGCATGTATTCGCAAAGTCCTTCTGGTATCTGCCTTTGTATCGGAACTTTTCTGCTAACTGCATTTTCGTTTTATGAACATGCATTCGATACATTTATCAATCGCTCCTGCCCAAACAACACACTGCTATATAAGTGGTTACGATACCAAGAAAGAGCTTTCGGACATACCTTGGCTGCCAAAAGAATGAATACCTGTAAATAACCTCAACTGATATTTTATTTTATTCGCAAGAAACTACCGGCAGGTAAATTTATTTTTTCCCACCAAAAAAGAGAGGTTATGAGTACATAATCCACTTTTGGCAACACAAAAACATGTATTTCGTTCTGGAAACGAATACAAAACTCTGTTTCATGTTTTCAAAAGCAGATTATTTCCTCATCCTTTCACCTCTCTCCATTTTTCTGAATCTCATTATAGATCAAAAGCATAATTTTTGTCAAGAATTATTTTCCACAGTTCATAAAAATTCATTAAGAGGGTGCTGCAAAATTCGGCGTCCCTACTATATATAGCAATAATCATCAGATATACCGACTATATATTGTGTGGTTTTAGTCGTTTTGCAACACTCTCTATAAAACCTGCTATTTTTTCGTTCCTTCTTTTCCCTTACGACCATACAAAAAAGGTTCTGACACATTGGTATTAAACCACTGTACCACAGGTCCCATAAACAGAGCTGTAATAACCGTTCCTATGCCAATGGTCACATGGCAGACGAAGCCGGTAAGAACACAGATGGAATCCGTGGCAATCCTGCAAAGCCGAAATGCCATAAGTTTATATTTATTTGCCGCAATCAGGGAGCAGGCATCATATGCCGATACCCCTAAATCTGCTGTGAAATACACCGACGCTGCAATGCAGGTTCCGAAAATGCCAAACAGCATCATCACGATCCTTGCCGCCATTCCAGGAGCAGGAAACAGCCCGTCCAGTATCCTTTTCATAAAGTCAGCGGCCATTCCCGTAAAAAACAAATTAATCAGCGTGGCAATTCCGATATAATGTTTTTCGATAAAGAACACGCCTGTCAATAAGGTTCCTGTAACAATGATATAAAAGGTGCTGTATGTAGAATGAAAGATATTGGCAATTCCCGTAGCAAAGCATGTAAACGGATCTGCCCCTAAATTTGCCTTCTGAAAAGCGCCAATGCAAAAACCAGTAACAATAACCCCAAAAAAAGACATTGCAATCCGTTTCCATTTTAGTGAATGTTTCATCTGTTCCATTATTCTGCCTCTAATATTACAATTCTTGACCAGAAATCACTGCAGGGCTCTTCCCCAGCCGGTACTTCTCCGGCAGAAGCATCGGTTGCCGTCATGCCAATATTCATCAGTTCACTGCCATAGAATGTACCAGCTTCCACGCCTTCCTCCGACATATGATACAAACATTCTTCATCCAGGCCTTTTAAATGCAGTTTCCTGTATTCCCTGTTTACGTCGTTTAAAACTTTAAAATATGCTACGATTGCCTGTTGTTTATCCTCAGAAACCACCATCCAGGCAGTAAAATTCCCTTCAAAGGGGCTTAACAGCCGGTAAAAGGTGCCTGTATGAATCAATTTCCTGTACTTCTTCACAAAACGGATCTGCTCTTTTACCAGGTCCCGCTCTTGTTTCGTAAGTTTTGCCAAATCCAGCTCGTAGCCAAAGGCCCCAAATGCCGCCACATTTCCGCGAGTCTTTAAAGGGGTAATGCGGTTTAGCTGATGATTTGGCGTAATGGAAACATGAGCGCCCATGGAACTGATTGGATATGCATAGGAAGTTCCGTACTGAATTTTCTGGCGCTCCACTGCATCCGTATCATCACTGGTCCAGCACTGAGGTGCATAGTAAATCAAACCTGGATCAAACCTTCCGCCGCCGCTTGCACAAGATTCAAAAAGAATCTGTGGGAATTCCCGGTTCAGCCTGTCATACAAATCATACAGTCCCAAAATATATCGGTGGAAAATCTCTCCCTGATGTTCCGGGCCATACCCGGCTGAGAAGCATTCTGTAATATTTCGGTTCATATCCCATTTAATATAAGAAATCTTAGACTCTCTGAGAATCTTTGCTGCCATCTCATAAATATAGTCTACCACTTCTTTTCTGGAGAAATCCAGCACATACTGCTTTCTTCCGTGGGATGGATGCCTGTCCGGCGTCTGGATAATCCAGTCAGGATGGCTGCGGTACAGATCGCTGTCTTTATTTACCATTTCAAGCTCAAACCAAAGACCAAACTTCAGGCCAAGTGCCTCGATTTCCTCTGAAAGGCCTTTAATCCCCTCCGGCAGGCGCTCTTTATTCGGCCACCAATCTCCAAGCCCGCTTGTTTCAGTGCATCTAGAGCTGAACCAGCCATCGTCAAGAACGAACAATTCTACCCCGTCTTCCTTTGCATTCTTTGCAATTTCAAGCAGTTTTTCTCTGGTGAAATCAAAATACGTGGCTTCCCAATTATTCAGCAATACCGGGCGCTCTTTATCCCTCCAGAATCCCCTTGCCAGCCTGGTTCGATACAGCCTGTGAAACGTCTGGCTCATGCCATTCATTCCTTCTGCAGAATATACCATTACCGCCTCTGGAGTCTGGAATTCTTCCCCTGGCTTTAAACACCAGGAAAATCCGAAAGGATGAATCCCCATCATCATTCGGGTAACCTTATATGTATCCACCTCTGCCTGAGCTAAGAAATTACCGGAATAAATTAGGGAAAATCCCATAACCTCTCCCTGGAATTCATCGGCATTCGGACGTTTCAGCATTACAAAAGGATTATGATGATGGCTGGAAGCCCCTCTCATACTGCCAACTGACTGAATCCCCTGCTGCAGCATCCTTGTTTTCACATAGCGCTCCCGCCCCCAAGCACCGGAAAATTGAATCCACTCATATTCATCGTCCGGCAAATCAAGGGAAATACTCATGGCTCTTGTAATCTGATACCTTTTCGTCCCCTTATTTTCAAAACGAACGCTTCTTGCAATGGCATTTTCGTTTTGGAAAACTGTATAGAGCAGAGTCATCTCCACACAAAGAAGCTCATCCCTTAAAAGGATTTCCAAAGTGTCCGCTTCGTCTTCTGATTCTGTGTAGGTAGCGGGAAGGCCTTTCAGTTCTGGCTTTCCTTTATATATTTTATGAGAAACATACTTAAAATCTGTAATCCGGCTGCCGTTGGGCTGTGCAATCTCCACTGCAGGAAGCCGGAAATCTGTAGTTCCGTAGGCCGGGTACTCCTGTTTTAAATGTTCTAAGGAAAATGTGTATTCGTTGTCATATACATAAGCGCTTACCGGGCGGTAATAATTTTCAATCAGATAACCGTAATCGTCTTTTAGAGGAACTCTTTTTCCAAAATATAACTGTCCCATCTGGCCATTGCGCATCACCTTCATCAAATAACTGATTTCATCATTATAAAGATGAAATTCCATTGTGTGATCATTAAAAAAAATTCCCATATGATACCTCCTCAGCATTTAACACATTTAATGCTACTATTTTATCCCTTTCTTCTTTTCTTTCCAGCGAAAAATGATAGAAATAGTTATCCTTTTGTTAGATGTTGAGCACAGGATTTTCGTTCATCAGAAAAGCGGATTTTCGACGGCGCGAGAGTCCGGCAAGCCAGACTCTTTGTTCTCAATTCTCATGATCTCTCCGCTTACGGATTGTCGGATTCCCCTCCATAACCTTCTGATACCGGAAGCACCGCTCTTCATGATCATTGATCATCCCGCAGGCCTGTAGGTGGGAATATACCGTAACAGAACCGAGATATTTGAATCCCCGCTTCTTTAAATCTTTGCTGACCGCATCTGAAAGCCCATTCCTTGCCGGAATCATTCCTTTCTGATGCCCCATATATAAAATCATCTTGCCTTTTGAAAATCTCCATAAATAGTCACTAAATGTGCCAAATTCTTCCCGCACCTTCAAAAAACACTGTGCATTGTGAATGATTGCTTCGATCTTCCTTTGTGACTTTATCATCCCTTCCATCCCCATGATCCTGCGAACGTCATTCTCTGTGTAAGCCGCCACTTTCTGATAGTCAAAGCCGTCAAAACACTTCCGGAATATCTCTCTTTTCTGAATCATCATATTCCAGTTCAGACCACACTGCATCGCTTCCATCATTAAAAACTCAAACTGTTTCTTGTCATCATGTACAGGAACTCCCCATTCCTCATCATGATACCGTATCATTTTTTCATTACAAAGACACCATGAGCAACGCTCCATAAGAATCCTCCTGTCAAATCTGCTGCATGCTGCTAAAAAGCAATGTTATGCTGCTATTCTCCATTATGCTTCTAGATGAAGGTAAAAGCAATCAAAATATGTGGAAATCATGGTCAAATCATAAAACAGAATTTACAATTCGACAAATTTTATGTACAATATTGAGAAATAGGGAGGGTAATGAGATGAAGAAAAAGTCAAAGGTATATTTGCAAATGCTTGCATCCTATTTATGGATCCTTGTGATTCCTATTGTTCTGTCTGGTTCATATATGGTAAAATTCCGCCGAATATTTTTCTGAGAGTGCTGCTCCACAAACGAAGGCGTAGCGGTTGCTACGTCGAGG
>JAAWIS010000021.1 GCA_022796475.1 Lachnospiraceae bacterium
ACGGAGAGAGTGGGATTCGAACCCACGCGCCCTTGCGGACAAACGGTTTTCAAGACCGCCTCGTTATGACCACTTCGATATCTCTCCAAACGTGCTTTACAATATTATCAAACAAATCAACGCTTGTCAAGAGTTTTTTTATTTTTTTAATTAATATTTTTGCTATAAGTTGGTCTGTATTTTTGCATCAGTTTGTCTGCTTATAGAAATTCTTGTCTTTCTCAGCGCGACTTGATTATTCTAGCATGTATGCCGAAATCTGTCAACGGTTTTCTTTTATTTTTTTCAGTATTTTTTGTTCGTTTCATTTTTGCTGCAATCAGCCCTTTTAATCTGGTTATTTCTGAAACATGAGCGCTTCTTAAATAGCCTTTAACAACAAAATTTGCTGGTCGGAAAAGTTCTATATAAATTTTTCGATACAGCTACCAAAATGCTTCTGACATTTTTCCAGTACAAAGCTCTGCTCACTTAAACTTTAAATCATGCAGCCTGTTATCGCTAACAAATTTCTTCTTTCTTGGGTCGCCCTCTGCACGGTAAACTACTAAGCTCTCCAAATCAAATATGGAACTCCAAACGGTTTCAAAGTCTGGCTCATTGTCATATTGGCACATGAAGCCATAATTGCCTTTTAAAAGCTGTTTGGTAGTTTCAATATAATCCTTTCTTATCTGCCCCGAAGAAAAACTGTCTATGACAACCTTATAACGCTTGCAGGAATCATAGTCATTTCCATTTGCATCATCATAAGGCTTCATTTCATCAGAAATAAAACTATTGACCGTACAAACGATCGTATCCTTATGAAAAATTTCTGCTTCACGAATTCTTTTAATGGTTGGCGTACATTCAACTACCACCATACTGCCATTTTTATCTGCAAGTAATATGTTGCAGTTAGAAGCTATCGGCAGATTCATAAGCAGCGAAACTGCCTGCTCTGTATTGTCTGCCCTTTCCAGCAAATACCGTACAATAAAACATGAGTTAAACCCTGCCTTTATTTTTTTTAGGTCAGTCATAACAAACGTCATTGCCACGGCAAGCCCATGTTCGTTTAGTCCCTCTTCTCCATTGACGAAAGAAGATGTGGTGATATGAAATCGGGTTCCATTCTTCGGCACATAAATTTCACTTTTGCATCCGTCACGCAAATAAGGCGGCAAATCATTATTTCTTCCATATATCAATTTCCCCTTTTTTGAATAGGCAAATGCGGTACAGCCCCGAATCTCCACAGGGAAGTTGTTCTCCAAGTTATACATACAGCAGCCCATGCACAGCATCCATGAAACAAAACGCAGATAGTCTGCTCCTATGGTATCGCTTATCCCTTTTATTTCCTCACATACTTCTGGAAAAAACGTTCTTAATATTTCCTCGCTTTGTTTTCCATGTTCCAATTGAAAATCATCCAACTGGAGCGGAAAGGCAATTCGGCTTTTATTAAAAATCTTCCCACGCTTCACACCCATTTTATAATGGTCACCTTTTAACCTTAAATGGTACATCTCTTATCTGTCCTCCTTATTTAATTGCAATCCATACTTTGGAATGTCCATGTGCAGCCCGGCTGTCACAAACCGGATACACTTCAATGTCTGGCAATTTTGCATACTGATATCCGGAGAACGGCAGCCATTCCGTGCAAAACCGTCTGAATACACGCTGCACATCTTCCTGAAAACGTCCATCACTTTCAAATATAACCCATGTAGCTGCTGGAATTTCATACTCATACATACCCGCAGGAGCAGAAACAGTGGTAGCAACACCGATATAATAATAGATTTCTTTTGGGCTTTCATATACGCTGATTCCTAAAATTCCATTTGGCTCTTGATTAGATAATTTACATATTTCTAAAAATTGATTTCCCTGCAATACACCTTTCCAAAAATCAGGAACTATCCTTAGATTCACTTCCATATCCCAGACCAAAGGAATTCGGATTCCCACAATATGCAGTGGCTGTCTTTCCGCAATATGATATGCAATCCCACTTCCTCCTGTTAATTCGACCTTAAACTGTATGGACGGATATGCTTGCAGCATACTCCCCATAGATTTCGCTGCTGCTGGCGTAATTCCATGAACATTCTGAAAAGCCCGATTAAAAGAAGTTGGAGAAGAATAACCATATTTCAAAGCAATATCGATCACTTTTGCCTCTGTCCGCTGCAGTTCAAATGCTGCCTGCGTCATTTTTCGGCGGCGTATATATTCCGACAATGAAACGCCCGAAACATATGAAAAAATGCGCTGAAAATAACAGGGAGAGCAGCACGCAATACGGGCTGCTTCGTCATATGATATTTCCTTGTCCAAGTTATTTTCGATGTAATCAATGGCTGCTCCAAGTTTTTTCAACCATTCCATTTTTATGCCTCCCCGCAAATAAGGATAGCCTAATCAATGTTATTTTTCCTCTCTTTTCCTGCTATCTTTTGTAAACCTATCCCTTTGTCCACTAAGTGTAGTGTATCTGAATAAAAAATTCATTTCAATAGCTTCATGAAAGGAAATTTTCCTTAGGTGCGAAGTACGCATCCCCCAGAGATTTTGCTTTATAGGGCGTGATTTCCTATAGAAAAAGGGCAGGAGGATTTGACCTCTCGCCCAGTAACCAATAAGGAATATTTCGAACAAGCTTTCATTTTCTGTATTCTCAAACAGAATTACACATCTGTCAATACTCTGCAAAAGACAAGAACGCTTCTGCAATTAGAAGATCTTCTGGTGTTGTTACCTTAATATTCCGGTAATCCCCTTCCACCAGTTTTACCGGGCAGGACGTCATAGTTTCAACTACCATGGCATCATCTGTAATCCTCTTCTGAACGTTATGCAGGTGCATCATTTTTTCGTAGGCATCAAAGATTAAACGAAACTGAAATGCCTGAGGGGTCTGTATCTGCCACAAATACCGTCTGTCCGGAGTTTCCGCCGCAAATCCTTCTGCATTGCTGACTTTAATTGTATCCTTTACCGGCATTCCCACCACACAGGCCGGATACTGTTTAACTGCTTCTATGACTCTCCTAATTACAGCGCCTGAAATCAAAGGACGCGCCCCATCATGAATTAGTACATAGTCCAAAACAGATTCACAGCCAAATACCTTTAATCCTTCATATACAGAATGATACCGTTCCTTTCCTCCCGGTATCACTGCCTTTACCTTAGTAAATCCGTAAGCCTTTACAATCTCATTTTGGCAGTAGTCCACAGTATCCTTCCCTACAACCAAAACAACGGAATCGATCTGGCTTTTTTCAAATGCCTCTAATGCATAGCAAATCAGCGGCTTTCCTTTCAGCTTCATAAACTGCTTTGCAATCCCAGCATCCATCCGCTTTCCTTGTCCGGCTGCTAATACAACTGCTCCAATTTTCACTTCCATAATATCAGCGTTCTCCCAGCTTTAAGTTAGGCACTGCATTCAAATCCCAGCCCTTTATATTCCCTTTCAGCCATTCATAATATCCGGCTGCTCCAATCATTGCCGCATTATCGGTGCAGAAAACAGGCGACGGGTAAAAAAGGGAAAGCCCCTGTTTTTTACATGCCGTTTCCATCCCTGCCCGCAAAGCAGTATTAGAAGCCACGCCTCCTGCAAGGGCAACTTTCTGATAGCCGAACTCTTTCGCTGCCGCTACCGTCCGGCTGACCAATGAATCTACAACTGAATTCTGGAAAGAGGCGGCAAGATCCGGTACATAAATTTCTTCCCCTGTCATCCTGGCATGATTGATATAATTCAGAACACAAGACTTTAATCCGCTGAAGCTGAAATCATAGGGGGAGCCTTCCACCTTGCCCCTGGGAAATTCCACTGCATGGGGATTTCCTTCTTTTGCCGCTTTATCAATCTTGGGGCCGCCGGGATAACCCAGTCCTACAGCCCGTGCTACCTTGTCAAAGGCTTCTCCCGCCGCATCATCCCGAGTCCGTCCGATAATCTCAAATTCCCCATAATCTTTTACAATTACAAGGTGGGTATGTCCGCCGGATACAATCAGGCATATAAAAGGCGGCTCTAACTCCTGGTGCTCAATAAAATTTGCAGAAATGTGCCCTTCAATATGATGAACGCCAATCAATGGCTTTTTTGCTGCAAATGCCATCGCTTTTGCCTCTGCCACGCCTACCAGTAAGGCGCCTACCAGTCCCGGTCCATACGTTACCGCAATTGCCGTTATTTGATCCAACTTTTGATTTGCCTCTTCCAGCGCCTTTTCGATTACCTGATTAATGGCTTCAATATGCTTCCTTGAAGCAATTTCCGGCACTACCCCGCCATACAAAGTATGAAGCGGAACCTGCGATGATATAATATTTGACAGAACCGTACGTCCATTTTTTACAACAGCAGCCGCTGTTTCATCACAGGAACTTTCAATCGCCAAAATATAAACATCTTTTTTAATCTCTGGTCCTTCCATTTCTTTCCCCCGTCATTCCTCTTCAAAACCAAGCTCTGCACTCCAGCCATCTCTGGCAGCTTTCGCTGCCGGAAAGATAGCGCGTACCTCTTCCATAAATTCTTCCGGCTTAGTCAATGACGGGCTGTAATGGGTCAGCCAAAGCTCTTTGGGGCTGGCTGCTTTCGCAAGATTTGCTGCCTCATAAAAAGTCATATGTTTATACTCTCTTGCCTTTGCCGCCTTATCTTTTTCTCCATACATGCCTTCGCATATCATCAAATCTGCGTCTTTTGCATATTCTGCAATAACCGGAACCGGACGGGTATCGGTACAGTAGGCAACCTTAATCCCTTTTCGGGCCGATCCAAGAACCATATCCGGCGTTAAAACTCTGCCGTTTGTTTCTATGGTTTCCCCTTTCTGGAGGCGGCTCCAAAACTTTTGAGGAATCTCCTGTTTTCTTGCCCGTTCCACGCTGAATCGCCCAGCTCTTGGAATCGAAACTGCATATCCATAACAGATTACATTATGGTTCACCCGGTAAGCATCCAGTACATAAGGCCCCAGCTTTAGCTGCTGCCGGTTCTCATCAAGTTCTGTAAAACGCAGTTCAAAGGGCAGCTCCGGTGCAATCATCCGAAGTGCCCCTACTACTTTTTCTAATCCTTTTGGACCAATCAGAGTCAGTGGTTCTGTCCTCTCTGCATTTCCCATAGTAAGCAGCAGACCCGGAAGACCGCTGATATGATCTGCATGGTAATGGGTAAAACAGATAAAATCAATGGGTTTCGGACTCCACCCCTTTTCTTTTAATGCGATCTGAGTTCCTTCTCCGCAGTCAATTAACAGATTACTCCCTTCACAGCGGGTCATAAGAGCCGTAAGCCACCGATATGGCAGTGGCATCATCCCTCCTGTTCCCAACAGGCAGACATCTAACATGTTATCTCCTCTCTTCTTTCAGCAAGCACCCTCAAAAATTTCAGGAGCACTCGAAAACTAATATAAGCTGTAAAGGAGCAAACATGGAATTTTTACGAACACATCATTCCCACTGAATAGCGAATCAAAGAAACTCTGTCTGCTCCTCCACCTCTACCGCAATTTTAAACTGGCTGATCCAGTCGTCATAACAATCCTCACACAAATCAAAATGATGGATCTCCCCATCTTTTTCGGAAAAGAAATCCCAGCTGTGGTCAAGCATAATTCCGCCTTCCCGCAGAATTCCCTTTTCTACTACCATCTTCTTTCCGCATTTGTTGCAGACAACTGTTTCAAGCTGTCCATTCTTACTGAAACGTCTCATAACATCCTCACCTTTCTTAAAATCAAGCATCCCCTGTATCCTTGTTTTTTTGTTTGCCGCAACATACAAAACTGCCGGTAACAGCTTGTTGCATTGCAGGAAATTTCAAAATTTCCTATGGCTCAAGTATAACGCAGATTTTGTCGATTTTAAGTGGTAAATGTTGCATAGCTCACGAAAGCTGCCGCTTCCACATAATAATGGCATCTTCTTCCGGATTCCGGTAATAGCCTTTTCTTCGTCCTTCCTCCATAAAACCCGCAGAAACATACAGCCTTCTGGCTGAAAAGTTCGATTCCCGGACTTCTAACGTAACAGCCCTGGCCCCTCTTTCTTTTGCAGTCTTTTCCAATACAGCCAGCAATTCCCGGCCCAAACCTTTTTGCCGAAATGCCGGGAGAACAGCAATCCGCTGAATCTCTCCTTCTCCGGCAATTACACAAACTGTCCCATATCCGATCAGCTCCTCACCCTCCTGAGCCACAAGGAATACATTCCAGGGACTTTCCATGCTTTCTTTCAGAAGACTGGCTGACCAGCTTTCCCGAAAGCAGATTTCCTCTATACAGGCTGTCTGCTCCAAATCCCCATATGTCATAGGACGAATTCTCACAGTGTAATCCCTTCTCTTTCCCGTTCTGCCTGAGGCTTCCTTAAATATTCCGGTTTATGCTCTGCTGCAGATTCCGCCTTCCCCTCTGCCATATAGCGAAGCCCCAGCGCTGCCACGGATGCTGCTCTTTGGCGGCTGCTTTGAGCCGGAGCAAATCGAAATGGCACGGTTAGTTCCATTTTGATTATATCCTGATACACTGGTACGCCATCCCCTAAGAAAATCACAGCTTCCCCTCTGGAATTAAGCTGGCATACAAGCTGGTGCATATCCATAGCACATTGTTGTTTTACTACTTCCAACTGCTCCTCTGCATAATAAAGTCCCGTATAAACCTGATTTCTCCTGGCATCCATAATCGGACAGATTAGACTGCTGCTGCCCCACAGATTATAAGCCATGGCTTCCAGCGTTGGGATAGGAAGCAGCGGCTTTTTTAAGGCCAGGCCAAGCCCCTTGGCAGTAGCAGAACCAATCCTAAGACCGGTAAATGAGCCTGGTCCTGCTGATACTGCAATTCCGTCAATGGTATCCAAATCCAGTTCCAGCAGCTTTCCTACTTCATCCAGCATCGGAAGCAGCGTCTGGGAATGGGTCTTTTTATAATTCACCGTATATTCTGCTGTTAAAATCCCATCGGTTACCACTGCCACCCCTGCTACCAGGGAAGAACTTTCGATTCCTAAAATCCTCATTTCATCCTCACTCCCGTCATTCACAGTCAGACTCTTTCCTGTTCCTGTGAAAGTCCTGCCGCCGATTAGGCGGCCTAAGTTCAGGGATTCCAAATGCGCCCGCCACACTTTCCTGTGTGGTGGTGCGTCTGCTGCCGGGCGCATGAAGGTTTATGGTAATTTTACGGTAGTCAAATCCCTGTTCCAAATCTTTTTCAATCCGGATCCAAATTCCGTTTTCCGGTATCACTTCCCTGATCTGCTCTGGCCACTCTACAAGGCTGACACCTGTGCCATAAAAGCAGTCTTCATATCCGATTTCCTCCATTTCCTCTGCATCTTCTATGCGGTATGCATCAAAATGGTACAAGGGAAGCCGTCCCCCTTCATAAGGCTGGAGTATTGTAAAGGTGGGGCTGTTTACGTTTTCTTCTATTCCCATTCCTTTTGCAAATCCTTGGGTAAAAACGGTCTTTCCAACCCCTAAATCACCGCTCAGACAGTAAACCTGCCCTGGCTCTGCCTCTTTTCCTAACTCCACTCCCAGTTGAAACGTTTCTTCAGGGCTTTGTGTTATGACTGTTCTCATTTTTATACTCCCTTGCAGCGCGCTTTCGGCAGTTTATCCCGAACCAGTTTCCGGAAACCATCCTCGTCCGCTCCCATAGAAGCCCGGGGAATTAATGACGCATGAGCCCGGTCGCCGTAGACAATCACCATATCCCCAACGATTTCAATCTTGCTGATATCGTCCCACTCAATATGGCCGCCTTCGCTTCCCTGAGTAACTTCTACCCCCTCTTCACCAAACGCTAAAACCAAAGGCGGCTGCTTTTCCAGCTCCTTTGCCTGGCGCAGCGCTTTAGGGTACAGCATTGCCGGCTGCCAAATAACAAACAAAAATATAATAAAAACCAGTAACAGACGCTGAAACAGTTCAAGGGAACTCCACCTGGTAAGCAAAAGAAAAATGGACCCCCCTACCAGAATCAGATTCACAATACCGCGAAATCCTTTATTGGCATAAATCATAGAAAACTTCCAAAGCTCTTTCACTGTAGGTTTTGTTGTAAACGAAAATTGTGTCTTGCTCTCCTCCATAATTTAATCCTTTTCGAATCCTTTCTAACGCGTGTCTTAAAATTTCTTCCCGGCAAATATACCGCTGTTTGGTATCCGGATATCCTCTGTCTTTTTGGCTGATCCCCGGCCTTCCTTTCGGTTATTTGCCCCTTTATGATCACGACGGCTGTGGTTCTGATTTCGTTTTTCTTCCAGTTTGCCTTCCGTTCTTTTCTGATCCCGGCTCTCCTGCCTGCCGCTTTTTCCCTGTCGGTTTTGGCTGTTTTTCTTTTCTGGGTTGTTTTGGTTTTTCACTTCTCTCTCAGGCCCTTCTTCCAGCTTCATAGACAGGCTAATCCGCTGCTTTGCCTCATCCACTCCGAGTACCCTGACTTCTACAATATCTCCTACGCTTACAGCCTCTAACGGATGTTTGATAAAGCGCTCTGTCATTTCCGAAATATGAACCAATCCGTCCTGATGAACCCCGATATCCACAAAAGCCCCAAAATCAATAACATTCCGTACTGTACCCTTTAAAATCATTCCAGGCTTTAAATCCTTTAAATCCATTACATCTGTGCGAAGAATTGGCTTTGGCATCTCATCCCTTGGATCCCGGCCCGGGCTTGCAAGCTCTTTTACAATGTCCCGCAGAGTTGGTTCTCCAATCCCCAGCTCCTCTGCCAGTTGTGAATAGTCCCGAATCAGAAAACTGGAAGGCCCTTTCAAGATATCTTCCGGTGAAATTCCTATTTTAGACAGAAGCTTTCCGGCTGCCTCGTAGCTTTCCGGATGAACACCAGTACAGTCTAATGGATTTTCCCCATTCTGTATCCGCAAAAACCCTGCACATTGCTCAAAGGCCTTTGGTCCAAGCTTTGCTACTTTTAGAAGCTGCTTCCGGTTAGTAAAAGCTCCGTTTGATTCCCGGTATGCCACAATATTTTTTGCCAGCGCTTTGCTGATCCCGGAAATATACTCTAAAAGAGAAGGAGACGCCGTATTCAAGTCTACCCCTACCTTATTCACGCAATCTTCCACTACGCCGCTTAAGGTTTCGCTTAAGTGTTTCTGGTTCATATCATGCTGGTACTGCCCTACGCCGATGGATTTTGGCTCAATCTTAACCAGCTCAGCCAGCGGATCCTGAAGCCGGCGGGCAATTGAAGCTGCACTTCTCTGCCCTACATCAAACTCCGGAAATTCTTCTGTAGCCAATTTACTGGCTGAATATACGGAAGCCCCTGCCTCATTTACAATCACATACTGAACTTTCTGAGGGATCTCTTTCAGAAGTTCAACTATAATTTGCTCTGATTCCCTGGAAGCAGTTCCGTTTCCAACAGAAATTAAAGTGATTTGGTACTGTTCAATCAGCTTCTTTAAGGTTTTCTTTGCTTCTTCTACTTTATTCTGTGGCGCTGTAGGGTAGATCACCACAGTATCCAATACTTTTCCAGTTGGATCTACTACAGCCAGCTTACATCCCGTTCGAAATGCAGGATCCCAGCCCAATACAACCTGTCCGGGAATAGGCGGCTGCATCAAAAGCTGTTCTAAATTTTTTCCGAATACCTGAATGGCCCCATCCTCTGCCATCTCAGTTAATCCGCTCCGCACCTCCCGCTCAATGGCCGGACCGATTAGCCTGGTATAACTATCCTGAACCACTTCCTTAAGAATTGGACTGGTATAAGGATTGTCCGAGATCAAGACCTGTTTTTCCAGATACCGCAGAATCCGCTCCTGAGGCGAAACCACCTTTACTGTAAGGACTTTTTCTGCTTCTCCTCTGTTTAATGCCAAAATTCTGTGCCCGGCAGCTTTGGAAACCGGTTCTTCATAGTGGTAATACTGTTCGTATACGGTCTGAGCTGTGTCATCCTTTGCTTCTGACTGAAGCAGTCCTTCCTTCATGGTAAGCTCCCGTATGTAGGTCCGGTACTGGGCCTGATCAGAAATCTGCTCTGCAATAATATCCTTGGCGCCCTCCACCGCTTCTTTGGCGCTTTCTACGCCCTTTTCCAAATCAATGAATTCTGCAGCCTTTTCTTCTGCCGGAACCTCCGCTTCCTGAAGCAGAATCCACTGGGCCAAAGGTTCTAACCCCTTTTCTTTGGCAATGGTAGCCCTGGTGCGCCGTTTCGGACGGTAAGGGCGGTATAAGTCTTCTACTGCCACCAGTGTTTTTGCCTCTGTAATCTGCTTTTCCAGTTCCGGCGTCAGCTTCTCCTGTTCGCGGATGGTTGTTAACACCTGGGTTTTCTTTTCCTCCAGGTTTCTTAAATACTTGAGCCGTTCATCCAGTTTTCGCAGCACCTCGTCATTTAGTGAGCCAGTTGCTTCTTTCCGGTATCTGGCAATAAACGGAATTGTATTTCCCTCATCAATTAACGTCACCGCGGCCTCTACCTGGCTCCGGCCAATCTGCAGCTCTTCCTGCAACGCTTGAATAATATCCATATTATACCTCTCATTTGATCCACTGCCTACTGTCTGGCTATTTTTTTCCAAAGAAGCCAAACTGCCTTTCATTATAATTCATATATCCGGCTTTGGCAAGCCCGTCTGGACAACAGCCAGATTTCGTGTTACAATACGTCTTAACGCTTATCTGCAAGGCAGATTTTCAACACATAACTGGAAAGATACACTCAAATATGGAGGATATACATGGACGATTATAATAATAAGCCAAAGCCGGAAAGCCAAATTCTTCCAGAAGCAGAAACGGCTGCCCAAACTGCAGCCGATCCAATAGCGCCGGATCAAAATACGCAAAACCAGGGACAGCCAGATAACCAGGAGCCCTGGGTTCAAGGACAAGAGCCAGCAGATAACCAGGGGCCTTGGGTTCAAGGACAAGAGCCAGCAGATAACCAGGAGCCCTGGGTTCAAGGACAAGGGCCAGCAGATAACCAGGGGCCCTGGATTCAAGACCAGGGGCAGACGGATAGTCAGGCCCCATGGCAGCAAAACCCCAATTACCCTGCAAATCCACCGCCCCAAAATCCTTATTATCCGGCTCCGCCTCAAGATTATTACTATGGCCAAAGGGGGCCTTCGCCCAGGGGCAGCCAATCCTGGCAAAATCCCCAGCCTCCCCAGGCTGCCCCACCTGTCAATAACATGGCTGTAACTTCTATGGTACTGGGAATTGCTTCCATGATTATTAGCTGCTGCTGTTTCCCAGCCGGTTTTATTATCGGGTTTGCACTTGGTATGGGCGGCCTGGCATTATCGATTCTTTCAAAAAAAGGAAAACCCTTTTCCGGCTACGCCATTGCCGGCCTGATCCTCTCCATTTTGGGAATCTGTGAAAGTTTATTCATATTCGTATGCTATCTGATCACTGCCCACATGATGCAGGATCCGAAAAACGCTGCCTTATTTAATGAAATACTCCGGCAGTATTATAACGGCAATTAATCTGCATAAAACTTACTCTAACTGACTTTACTTTATACAACACAAAATAAACACCGGCTGAAAGGAATCCTACCAAAATCAGTCGGTGTTTTTCTGATACTTTTTCACTATTTTATGCCAGAGGCAAAAGCAAATCAATCCCCGCTGCCAGAAACAGATTTTTAACCAGCCAATTGATCAGTACAATTCCTGCTGCTGCCAGCGTCCAAAACCGATATCTTCTTTCCAGGCCCAAACAATACCTTTTTGCCCGCTGCCATACTCTGCCGTCTTTATCAGGCTTACCTGGCCTTCCTATAGAAGCCAGAAACAGAACCCACTCGATTCCAAAAACCAGCACCCCATAAAGCACCAGCGGATGATACTGAAAGCTTCCTGCAAAATCTCCCCTGAATAAAAGCAGTATTGCTCTCGTGCCTCCGCAGCCGGGGCAGTAAAATCCGGTCAGAAGATGAAACAGGCAGGGCAGCATCTTAATCTGCAAGTTCAAATGCATCATGAACCGTTCTCACCGCCCGGTTTGCGTCTGCCTCGTCAATCAGTACTGTTATGCGGATTTCAGAAGTCGCAATCATCTTAATATTAATATTGGCACTATACAGCGCTTCAAACATCTTCGCCGCCACACCTGGATTACTTAACATTCCGGCTCCGATGATGGACACTTTAGCCACCTCTTCCTCACAGGTAATCTTCTGAGCTGTAATGGCTGCCTGATTTTCATTCAGAAGAGTCATAGCCTCCTGAAGGTCTGTTTTTGCAACAGTGAAGGAAATATCCTTCCGATCCTCCCGTCCTACTGACTGAATAATAATATCTACATTAATATGGTTTCTTGCCAGCATATTAAAAATCTTAAATGCAATTCCCGGCTCATTTTTTACGCCGATTACGGAGATTCTGGCTGTATTTTTATCCGCAGCCACACCGCTTACCAACATCCGTTCCATCCTTGCGCCCTCCTTCACTACCGTCCCCTCTGCCCTGGACAGGCTGGAAAGGACGATTAGCTGTACCCCATACTTTTTCGCCATCTCCACGGATCGATTGTGAAGAACTTTCGCGCCGACTGAGGCAAATTCCAGCATTTCATCATAAGAAACCTCCGGCAATTTTTTTGCATTGGGCACAATCCGGGGATCTGCTGTGTACACGCCTTCCACATCTGTATAAATCTCGCAGGAATCTGCATGAAGGGCAGCCGCAAGGGCTACTGCCGTGGTATCAGAGCCGCCCCTTCCTAATGTGGTCATATCTTCATATTTATTCATCCCCTGGAACCCGGTTATAATTACAATTCTCCGGTTTTCCAGTTCATTCCGTATCCGCTCAGTCTGAATCCGCTTTAGTTTTGCTGCCCCATAAGCTGAGGTAGTACGCATTGCTACCTGAGCGCCGTTCAGGGAAACAGAAGGAACCCCCAATACATGGAATGCCATCGCCATTAATGCTACGGAAACCTGTTCGCCAGTTACCAAAAGCATATCCAGTTCCCTTTTTGGCGGATTGGGGTCCATTTCATAAGCCTTCGCAATTAATTGATCCGTAGTTTTTCCCATAGCGGAAAGCACTACAACAATTTGATGCCCCTTTTGATAGTCCTCCATGCAGCGTTTTGCCACATTAAAAATCCGCTCCTTATCTGCCACGGAGCTTCCTCCGAATTTCTTTACAATTAACATCTGGCTGTACTCCTCTTTGTATTACTTCGTACATCTCTTACTTTCCTCTTTCCAAAAAGGAGGCTGTATCCTGTCAACACAAAACGCCTGTTTTTTTATCGTTCTGCACGGATTGTTTTAATTATTCCCTCTATCCCTGCTGCAACCTTTTTAAATTCTGCCTCCGACATTTTTTTCGAAATAACTGCAAATTCATCCGGCCTGCCTATGGAAATCACTTCTCCCGGGCCAAATTCCGCAAGTTTTGGCAGCATCTCGTTTGGCTGTCCGGATATGCGGATAAAATAGTGGAATTCATTCTTCTCCATAGGGGCAATCTTTTGTTTCTGGCTGCTCCAGCCCATGGCAACATTTTCATCGGAATGCTTTGCTGCCTCAATAATATCTGCCACTACGGCGCTGGCTGTGGGAAGTTTCCCGGCGCCGCTCCCATAATACATGGTAGTTCCAAGCATATTCCCCTTTACCAAAATACCATTATACACATCGCTAACCATATAAAGAGGATGCTCTCTGGAAATCATAAGAGGCAGCACATATGCACTGACTGTTTTATCATCTCTGCATTTGCTGGAACCAACCAGTTTCACTGACATGCCTATCTTTTCGGCATATTGGAAGTCTGTATCAGAGATCTGCGTAATCCCCTCTGTATAAATTTCTTCGTAATTTACTTCCATCCCTGCTGCCATTGCCGTTAAAATTGCAATTTTGCGGCAGGTATCATGGCCTTCCACATCAGCCTCCGGATTCTGCTCTGCATAGCCAAGGTTCTGGGCCTCCTTTAATGCTGCGTCAAAGGACCATCCTTCTTTATCCATTTTGGTCAGGATAAAGTTAGTCGTACCATTTAATATACCGGTTATTTCTTCGATTTTTTCTCCTGTCAGACAGGTGGAAATGGGACGTATAATGGGGATTCCTCCTCCTACGCTGGCTTCAAAGAAGAAATTCACCTTGTGATTTCTGGCAATCTCAAGAAGCTCCGTACCATAAGCAGCTACAAGAGCTTTATTGGAAGTTGCTACATGCTTGCCTGCCAGCAGGCAGGCCTTTACAAAGGGATAGGCCGGATTTAATCCGCCCATCGCTTCCACAACAATCTGTACCTCCGGATCCTGTTCAATCACGGAAAAATCATGGATTATTTTATCTTCCACAGGACTTCCCGGAAATTCCCTTAAATCCAGTACGTATTTCAGCCCAATCTCCTGTCCTGCCGCCTTTTCAATCACTGCTTTATTTTTCTCTAAAATTTCAGCCACACCGGAACCGATGGTGCCATATCCCATTACTGCTGCTTTCATCATAATTTTTCTACTCCCTGGCTACTATTTTCACATAGTGGATTCCTTCCATCTCTTCCATATCTTCTACCATTTTTGAAACATTGCCTGTATTTGCGCTTACTTCCACACTTAGCGTAAGAGTGGCAATCCCATTAACCGGGATACTTTGATGAATGGTCAAAATATTCGCCTTACACACAGCTACTACATGAAGCAAATCGGATAACAGCCCCTGCTTGTCATCCATCTGAACTACTAAAGTTATCGTTTTCCCTTTTGTATTATCAAAAAATGGGAATATATCATCTTTGTACTTATAGAAAGAGCTTCGGCTGATTCCTACCTTATCCGTGGCCTCCTGAACGGTTATCGCCCGCTCCGAAGCCAAAAGCCGTTTTGCCTCTACTACCTTAAGCAGCACTTCTGGCACAGCCTTTTGCTTCACAACAAAATACCTGCTTTTTTCTTCCATGGTTTCCTCCACCATTATCCGGAAAAGACTTTTTATGCCTGGATGGCATCCTGCATCTGTCCGTTTCCGAAAAACATATGTGTTTGCAAGGAAGATATTAACATAATTCTAAGGGGTTTGCAAGTTATATTTTTCCAAATGGCCCATGTCCGTCTGAAATGTGTCTGAATTTAGATCCATTAGTCCTGCCCGCGTTTATCCGGACATCCTAAACTAAGCCACTTTAAATATTCACTGATAAAAATGTCAATCCCTCCGTCCAGCACATGATCCGCATTTCCGCTTTCTGCTCCGGTCCGGTGATCCTTTACCATGGTATACGGCTGAAGTACATAGGAACGAATCTGGTTTCCCCAGCCAATTTCCTTTACATCGCCCCGGATATCGGAAATCTTTTCTGCATTTTCCTGCTGCTTTAAAAGAAGAAGCTTCGTTTTTAACATCTGCATCGCCTTATCCTTATTTTGGAACTGGGAACGCTCATTCTGACAGGTTACCACAATTCCCGTTGGAATATGAGTAATTCGGATAGCTGAGGAGGTTTTATTAATATGCTGCCCACCGGCGCCGCTGGAGCGGTAAGTATCAATACGCAGATCATCCATGTTAATTTCTACATCTAAGTCTTCTTCAATATCCGGCATTACATCACAGGAAACGAAAGATGTCTGACGCTTTCCCGCAGCATTAAAAGGCGAGATCCGCACCAAACGGTGAACGCCTCTCTCTGACTTCAGATAACCGAATACATTTTCCCCATTAATCTGAATCGTTACTGATTTAATGCCTGCCTCTTCCCCGTCTAAAAAGTCCAGTACCTCTGTGGTAAAGCCTCTGCTGTCTGCCCATCGGCAGTACATCCGGTAAAGCATACTGCACCAGTCACAAGATTCCGTGCCTCCGGCTCCTGCATTCAGACGCAAAATCGCATTGCAGTTATCGTACTCGCCATTCAGCAGCGTGCCAATTCTCATCTTTTCCAGTTTTTCTGCAAAATTATCCAGCATCTCCTGGATCTCCGGAATTAAATCTGCATCATTTTCTTCGTACCCCATCTCGATCATAAGGCCGATTTCTTCATACGCTGTTTCTAATTTTTGGAACCCTTCTACGGTATCTTTTAAATGTTTTGCTTCCTTCATCAGCTTTGTGGACTTGTCCGCGTCGTCCCAAAAGCCAGGTTCCTCCATACTTTTATCCAGTTCGTCAATTCTCCTTAACTTATGATCTAAGTCAAAGTGAATCCCTCACTTCCACTAATGGTTTTTCATACGTTGATAACGTATATTTGAATTGATCGAATTCAACCACAAGCTTCACCTGCTTTCTTTTTATTATTCTTGAGCATGTTTCGAATCTGCTTTTTTGCAGAAACAGGTCATACTCCAAGGCTTCTCACTGCCTTCGTCTTCCTTATCATACATGAAAATCCTTATGATGACAAGGGAATCCTGTTCCGGCCAGTAAAAAAGAGTCCGGCTTGCCGGACTCTCGCGCCGGAGCGCGTCTGCGTCAGCAGACAGTTTCCTTAGGCGCGAAGTGCGCATCCCCCCGGAGGGGTTTTGCTTTATAGGGTGCAATTTCCTATAAAGCAAAAACAGCCTCTGGCACTTTAGCCAGAAGCTGTTCTTCCTTCTGTTTTAAAACAATAATCCTTAATTACGCCTTTGCTAATGGTTTCCTCCCGCAGCACTGCTTATACTTCTTTCCGCTGCCGCATGGACAGGGATCATTTGGATAAATCTTCTGCACATCCCGTTTTTTCGGCCCTTTGACCAAACTGGTATCTTTGTTCGTTCCGGTTACCTTAGCTGCCGGCTCCCGCTCTACCTTCTGTTCCACGCGGATATGATATAAGATACGGACAGTTTCTTCCCGGATAGCAGCCGTCATGCCGTCAAACATTTCAAATGCTCCCATCTTATACTCAACCACCGGATCTCTCTGGCCGTAAGCCTGGAGGCCAATCCCTTCACGTAGCTGATCCATGTCATCGATATGGGCCATCCACTTGTTGTCAATCACTTTAAGAAGGATAACACGCTCGATTTCACGCATCTGTTCCGCCTCTGGGAACTGGGCTTCTTTTGCCTCATAAAGCTTAACTGCCTGTTCTTTTAACCGCTGCTTTAATCCGTTTTTATTGATGGATTTCATATCATCCGTCAGCGCAATCGGCTGCAATGGGATTACCGGAAGCAGAAGAGAGTTTAATTCCTTCAGATCCCAATTTTCCTGGCTTGCTTCATCCGGTATGGACAGATCCACAGCATTTTCCACAATATCCGTAACCATCTTCAGAATCACATCCCGCATATTGTCGCCGTCTAATACCTTCCGGCGCTCTGCATAAATCACCTCTCGCTGCTCGTTATTTACCTCGTCATACTTTAACAAGTTTTCACGGATTCCGAAGTTATTGGTTTCAATCTTCATCTGTGCTTTTTCGATTGCATTGGAAAGCATCTTATGCTCAATCTGTTCCCCCTCAGGAACGCCCAGGGCTTCAAACATCTTCATCAGACGCTCAGAGCCAAACAGACGCATCAAATCATCTTCAAGGGACAGATAGAAACGGGATTCTCCCGGATCGCCCTGACGTCCAGAACGTCCGCGAAGCTGGTTATCAATTCGGCGCGACTCATGGCGTTCCGTTCCAATTACCTTTAAGCCACCTAATTCTCTGGCCTCTTCATCCAGCTTAATATCCGTACCACGGCCTGCCATATTGGTTGCAATGGTAACCGCTCCATGGATTCCGGCGTCTGCCACAATTTCCGCTTCCAGTTCATGGAACTTTGCGTTCAATACCTTATGGGGGATTCCGCGCCTGCGAAGCATTCCGCTTAGCATTTCGGAAGTTTCGATTGTAATGGTGCCAACCAAAACGGGCTGCCCTTTTTCATGAGCTGCCTCAATCTCATCAACAACTGCTTTAAACTTTTCTTTTTTCGTTTTGTAAACTGCGTCATTTAAATCTACACGGGCAATCGGTTTATTTGTAGGAATGGCAATTACGTCCATGGCATAAATATTCCTGAATTCCCGCTCTTCCGTAAGGGCTGTACCTGTCATGCCGGCCTTCTTAACAAATTTATTGAAAAAATTCTGAAATGTGATGGTTGCCAAAGTCCTGCTTTCGCGGCGCACATTCACATGTTCTTTCGCTTCAATAGCCTGATGAAGTCCGTCCGAATAACGGCGGCCCGGCATGATACGCCCGGTAAACTCATCCACGATCAATACTTCTTCATCTTTTACCACATAATCCTTATCCCGGTGCATCAGGTTATTTGCACGGAGTGCAAGGATGATATTATGCTGGATTTCCAGATTTTCCGGATCTGCCAGGTTTTCAATGTGAAAAAACTGCTCTACCTTTCGGACGCCTTGTTCCGTTAGGTTTACGACTTTATCTTTTTCATTAACAACAAAATCTCCGGTTTCCTCAATCGTTTCCCCTAAAATTGCATTCATCTTGGAAAACTCGCCGGATTCCTCGCCCCGCTCTAACTGGTGAGCTAAAATATCGCAGACTTCATAAAGTTTTGTGGATTTTCCGCTTTGTCCGGAAATAATCAGCGGAGTCCTTGCTTCATCAATCAGCACAGAGTCTACCTCATCGATAATAGCATATTCAAGGCCGCGCAAAACCATCTGCTCTTTATAGATAGCCATATTATCTCTCAGATAGTCAAATCCAAGTTCATTGTTGGTTACATACGTAATGTCACAGGCGTAAGCTTCCTTCCTCTGTTCGGAATTCATATCGTTTAAAACCACGCCTACAGTTAAGCCTAAAAAACGGTGAACCTGACCCATCCACTCTGCATCACGCTTAGCCAGATAATCATTTACCGTAACAATGTGAACGCCTTTTCCTGCCAAAGCATTTAAGTAAGCCGGAGCCGTGGATACCAATGTCTTTCCTTCACCAGTACGCATCTCTGCAATTCGTCCCTGATGGAGCACAATGCCGCCGATTAACTGAACTCGGAAATGCTCCATATTTAAGGTTCTCTTAGCTGCTTCCCGAACTGCTGCAAAAGCTTCCGGCAGAATATCATCCAATGTTTCGCCCTCAGCCAGACGTTCTTTAAAGATCCGCGTCTGGTCACGCAGTTCCTCATCCGACATCTCTGTCATCCGGGGGCGCAGACTTTCAATCTTATCTACAAGGGGATAAATTAATTTCAATTCCCTCTCACTATGGGTTCCAAACATTTTTTCTATAATGTTCATCGGTAATCTCCTAACTGTTTCAATACCATTTCCTTCAATACAATTCTAATCATAATCTTCCTTATTGTATCACTAAGTTACCTTTAATTCAATCTGTTCATAAAAAATTAACATTCCTTATGTTTCTTTCGTTACCATAACATTCCCTATTATGGTCAACTATGCAACTTGCACAAAATCTATGTTTGTTTTTTGACTTATCCACATTATCCACATTTTTCATCCACACTTTTCCTATTTTTTATCCACTGAGAAAACCTTGATATTGCAGGAAATGAAAGTTATGCACCAAGTTATCCACATTATCCACAATTTCTTTCCGGATAAAACCGAAAATCCACAAGATTCCCAATATTGGAAAAACTTTGTACAGATGTCATAAACCGACAGAAATCGATAAATTATTTCTATTTTCCCCTTGACTTTTTTATTCCGGAGGATTCGTATTTCAAAAAACAATTCTTCACTGCAAAAGAATAAATTTATAAAAAATCCCCCAAAATTGTCTTTGCAATTCAGCGGTATTTCTTGTCTTTTTCAAATAAATATGTTATACTGGACTCATCTCAATAAAAGGAGTTGATTATATGCGTTACACAATCGTCGGAAGAAATATTGAAGTAACCCAAGGGCTTCGGGATGCCATTACAGAAAAAATCGGAAAACTGGATCGCTACTTTACTCCTGATACCGAGGTGAATGTCACCTTAAGCGTACAGAGAGAGCGCCAGAGCATTGAAGTAACCATCCCAATCAAAGGAAGTATTATCCGCGCTGAAGAGTCCAGCAGCGATATGTATGTGTCCATCGACCTGGTGGAAGAAATTATTGAACGTCAAATTTTAAAATATAAGAAAAAGCTGATCGACCGGAAGCAGTCCTCACCTTCTTTCTCGGAAGCATTCCTCCAGGAAGAAACTCCTATTACAGAAGAGGATATTAAGATTGTCAAAACGAAAAAATTTGCAGTAAAGCCTATGGATCCGGAAGAAGCCTGTCTGCAGATGGAACTTTTAGGACACAGTTTTTATGTATTCTTAAATTCAGAAAGCGATCAGGTTTGTGTAGTATATAAGCGCAAAGGCGGCACATATGGACTGATTGAACCGGAATTTTAGCCTTTGCCTGTGATTTTCAGTTATGTACCCCAAATTAAAATGTTACAAAAAAGCTGCCTAAGGGCAGCTTTTTTGTATGCTAAATCCTGTTTTGTATCTTAAAGCCTGTGTCTAATCATACCATCAGTACAAGAATACTATTTCTTATTATCTTTTCTGTATAATGCAATACATTCATACGGTTTCAGACAATATCCATCTGCTGCTCTACATTAATTTTTTTGCAATTTGGATTGACTTTTAACCATGTGTGTTCTGAATTGCTGAATCCGGCATTCCGTTCTGTATTCCACTGCATAGGAGTTCTGCTGTTATCACGGCTTCTTTTTGCTACATCTCGTATACTTGCCATTTTTATTCCTTCTTTATGAAATATGTTTCACATCTGCCTTAACCTATTGCCATTAACCTGTAAATTACTCATAGAGTTTTGTCATAATATTTCTTTCACAAATACTGCTCTCATTCTTGCAAACCAATGGATCCGGATGGTATAATTCTTTTCAGATACCCTTAGCGGACAAAAGAATACACACTCAAAGCCCGCTAAGCGTAACAACATTGCACATCTGTATGGAAACGGATCCTTTATGTTCCGGCAGACGGAGGAGAAAATGAAGCAAACTCGTTATACAAACAGTCAAATCATCAACGGAACGGCTTTTGGCTTTTCTGCCACGTTCCTGGTTTCAGCGTGGATCGCCGCTATATATACAGGAGAATGGGGAATGGTATGGTCAAACTGGTATCACATTATGATTTCCCCCTGCCCCCTGGTCACAGATTACCTGGCATTAGGAGGGCTGTCCAGCGCCATGCTGAATGCGGGCGCCTGTGGAATGGCCTGTTTTCTTTTTATGGCTGGTCTGAAAGGCGAATCCCAGGCCAATACCTTAGCCGGATATTTCCTGGTTATCGCCCACTGTTTTTACGGTCTTAACTTTTTTAATATGTGGCCTTGCTTCCTGGCTCCACTCCTCTATCTTTACTGGAAAAAGCTGGATTTCAAAAAAAATCTTCATGTCTGCATGTTTGCCACATCTTTTGCACCGTTTATCAGCGAGTTTTTATTCCGTTATACCCAAAGAGGAAGTTACGTTTTCGGCCATCTTAACTTAACTTGGTCCGGTATCCTGCTTACTATTTTATTTAGCCTGCTGTTAGGTTTTGTGATCCCGGCTATCCTGCCTGGCGCCCAGGCTTGGCACAAAGGCTACAATCTGTATAACGGCGGACTGGCTTTCGGTATTTTCGGCTTTTTTGTTTATAACTTCATGTATCGGACTATGGGGATTCTTTCAATGGGGCCGGTTTTCCACAACAATGAAATTTACAATCGGTTTCACCACTCCTACCGGCTGTATGCCAACTGCTTTTTTCTTGTGATTTTTCTGACCTGTCTTCTGGCCGGGTATCTGTTAAACGGCAAAAGCTTTCAGGGATACCGGCTTTTGCTTAAGGATACCGGGCACAGCAGCAATTTTTCTGAAAAATACGGAATGCCGGTGTGCCTGATTAATATTGGCTGTTACGGACTTCTGTTTTTAGCCTATTTGAATATTGTGATTCATTTCACACAAGGAGCCGGATTCACTGGCCCTACCATAGGTGTGGCTTTAGCCGCTTTAACCTTTACCGCCATGGGGCAGCATCCTAAAAACGTATGGCCTATTATAATCGGATACCAGATCCTTTATCTGGTTACTTCTTTTTTCTGTCATATTAATGGGAGGGAAATCACCTGGTCAATTACTACCCAGGGATATATTAACGGCGTTGCCTTTGCTACCGGGCTTTGTCCGATTGTAGGCCGTTATGGTGTACGGGCTGGTTTTCTATCCGGCTTCTTATGTGCATCCATGTGTACTGCCACCAGCGCACTTCATGGAGGGTTTGTTCTCTATAATGGCGGCTTTACTACCGGAATCACCGCTTTAATTCTGCTTCCAATTTTAGAACATTATATCCCAAAAACAAGGGATGAAATGAAACCCCAGGCACCTATCATGCAGGGCATGATTACCCTGGTAGAAAATATCTCCTCTTCCGGAAAAAATGGCCAGGATTAACTCCTGACCATTTTAATTGGTACAGATAATATTGGAAATCAGTCTAAAAATGTTACGGCCCTGCATGGCGTCCGATAATTGGCCGGGCTGATGATAATCCCGGTTTTCGCGCTGGCCGCATGGATTACCTGGCCGCCTCCAATATAGATTGCCACATGGTTTATGGTATCGCCGCTGGCATAAAACAGCAAATCACCTGGCTGAACTGCGTTAATGGAAATCATCCGGCCGTTGACAGCCTGCTCTCTGGAATTTCGTCCTGTCTGGATTCCAAAATGTTCGTAAATCCGCATAACAAATCCAGAACAATCCGCACCCTGAGTCAGGCTGCTGCCGCCATATACATAGGGATTTCCTAAAAACTGCTTTGCATATGCAACTACCGCTGTTCTGGTTGCAGAAACCATGGCCGACGAAGCATTCCCTCCGGGGCCATAGGAAATGCCGGGCTGTTCCGAAGAAGATGGGACGGTAATTGGAGCCTGCACCTGAGGATTATTTCCGTTGCCGAAAGGATTTGCCGCTATGGTTTGACTTTCCTGGCTTGTCTGACCGAAAGCAGGTTCCGGAATCATGGTAACAGCAGAATCTCCTATCGCTTTGGGCGTTTCAGCCGGCTTCAAGCTTCCGGACCCTGAATCATTTTTCGCTTCAACCATCTTAATTTCTTCCAAATTCTGCAAAGCAGCTTCTGCTTCCTGCTTCCTTTTTGCTTCCTCCGCAAGTTTAGACGCCTCTTCTTCCAGTGAAACAGCTTGTCTGAATTCAATCCGGGTAGTTATGTAATCCATGGATACATACCCTTCCAGGTCTTCATCCACGGAAAGATGTGCAAAATGATTTGCTTCCCCCAGCATCACATACTCTGCCCCCTGAGGCAATGTGGTAAGAACAGGCGCCGACAAATCAGGCGCTGCCCGAAGCCGCAGAGCTGTTCCCTGGATAATGGCATATTCTGTTCCGATTTCTCTGGCAATTTCTTCTGCCTGGGCGCCTGTGATAAAGTACTGGGCTTTTATATAACCGCTTACGTTCCCAGACTGGATCTGATACCAATTGCCGCCCTCCCCTTCTACTGTCTGCAGAATAGTGGCTGCACAATTATTATATATTTTTCCTACCACCTGTCCTGATGTGTTTGGTTCCTGGCGAATATTTACGTAATCTGATACCTGAGAAACCGCAATATTCTGGTAATCCTCCGGCGCTGTTACCCGCCAGAGATCACGATTGCTTACAGAAAGAACCTCATTCTCCCTCATTTCCACAAGCTCTTCCTGATTCACACCATTTCTCCGGTCTTCTTCATAAATACCAATTCTGAAGCCTGTCCCAATCAAACATAACAGGAATCCTGCTGCTAATATTTGTGTTTTCACCCGTCCCTTCATCCACCTCTTCCTTTTTATCCTGAATGGCCCTGTCAAATATCAGACAGACACCATATTACTATTCTGTCTGCATAATATTCAGGTAACTCTTCCTGTCTGTTCGCCCCTCTGCTGCACTTTACTTTCCTCCCGGCCAAACCGTGCCAGATACCGTTCTGCACTGGTTACTGCATTTGCCCCGTCTGCTGCCGCCGTTACAACCTGCCGGAGAGATTTCGTGCGCACATCCCCTGCTGCAAATATCCCTGGAACGGAAGTTGCACAGTCTTCTTCCGCCTTAATGTATCCATCTTCCATCGCCACCAGCCCCTTGAATGCCTGGCTGTTGGGAGTAATTCCAACTGCGATAAACACCCCTTGAACCTGCAGATCCCTGATCTGCCCGTTTATTACGGATTTCAGCTTTAAATTTTCTACCTGATCGTCGCCTTCAATCGCGTCCACCACTGTATCCCAAATCACCTCAATGTTTTCTTGGGCCTCCATGGTTTCCTGAAGAATCTTTGCGCCTCTCAGTTCATTTCTCCGATGAATTACGTATACTTTGCTGCACATCCTGGAAAGAAAAATCGCATCTTCTAATGCTACATCACCGCCGCCAACTACTGCCGTTACCTTATTCCGGAAAAAAGCGCCGTCGCAGGTAGCACAGTACGAAACCCCCCTTCCCCTAAGCCTTTCTTCGCCGGAAACTCCGAGCATTCTGTGAGTTGCCCCAGAGGCAAGAATAATCGTTTTGGCCAAGTAAGTTCCATTTTCTCCCACTGCCTGCTTCCAGCTCCCTTTTGGAGCACTTGTTTCCTGCACCTGAAGTTCTTTTATCTCATCTTCTATAAATACGGCTCCTAACTGTTCTGCATGTTCCCTGAACTTCATTCCCAGTTCAAAGCCGCCGATTCCCATAAGTCCGGGATAGTTGTCCACATCCATAGTAGTCAGCACCTGCCCGCCGCTCATCATCTCTTTTTCGATTACCGCCGTATTTAAACGAGCCCGCTGGGCATAAATCGCTGCTGACAGCCCTGCCGGGCCAGAGCCAATTATAAGCAAATCATATTTCTCCATATTTCAATCTCCTGACTATATTTTCCAATTTTTATAAATAGATGTCAAATGTTTCCTGTCGGCTTCCCTTTTGCGGTTGTATTTTCTTATTTTTTAGTATAACATATTTTCATGGCATAATTCTATTGATTTTCTTACAATTCTGTTACATGTAGAAAGGATACTGCAAATGGAACCTGCACCTTCTAAAACCATTTTAATTACTGGCGCTTCCCGTGGAATCGGGAAAGCAGCCGCTTTAAAATTTGCCCAGCATGGCTGGCAGATTGCAATCACCTGTATTCAAAATACAGAAAAACTGCTTCAGGTCAAAAATGAAATCCAGGCTCTCGGAAGCCCCTGCTTAGCTTACACCGGAAACATGGGAGATTTTGATTCCTGCCGCCGTCTGTTTCAGCAAATTCAGATCCAGCTTGGTCCTGTGGACGCGCTGGTAAATAATGCGGGAATCTCACGAATCGGCCTGCTTCAGGATATGTCCATCTCAGAGTGGAATCAAATTATAGAAAGCGATTTAACCTCTGTATTCTGCTGCTGCCGCTTAGCTCTGCCGGAGATGATCCGACGCCGCAGCGGGCGAATCGTTAATATTTCCTCTGTTTGGGGAGTCTGCGGCGCATCCTGCGAAGCAGCTTATTCCGCTGCAAAAGGCGGAGTCAACGCGTTAACAAAAGCATTGGCAAAAGAACTTGCCCCCAGCAATATTCAGGTGAATGCCATTGCATGCGGAGCCATTGAAACGGAAATGAACCAGTGGATGGAACCATCCGAAAAAAAAGCCCTGCTGGAAGAAATTCCTGCAGGACGAATGGGACAGCCTTCTGAAGTAGCTGAGCTGATTTTTCAGTTGATTACCGGAAATTCTTATCTGACCGGTCAGATAATCAATCTGGACGGAGGATGGATTTAATTGATATCTACGCAATAATCTGTTTTCGGCTCCATCTCCCAGTCAGATACCAGATAAAGGAAATCAAGAAATTCACGCCCCATCCCATAGGAATGGCATACCAGACAGCCTGAACGCCCCAGACAGGTGCAAACAAATTGGCTACCAATACACGAATTCCCAGATTTACTAAATTTGCTGCCATATAAATTGTTACGTCGCCAGATCCCCGAAGTACACCGTCAGTAGCCGCCTTAAGTCCGATTAAGGCAAAAAACCAACTGATAAAACTTACGTAAGAATTGGCTGTGGAAAAAGCCAGGGGGCCGCTTTCCATGTTGATAAAAGCGGATATCATCTGCCTGTGGAATAAATTTAAAATCAGGCAGATTGCCGCGCCGAATATTCCTATCATGAAAAAGCTGCTTTTTAAACCCTTGCGGACCCGCTCAGGCTGCTTCGCTCCTAAATTTTGTGCCGTAAATGTGGAAACACCATTTCCCGTAGCAATCATGGGAACAATGCAGATCGACTCTATCCGGGTTCCGGCAGAATATCCGGCAAGCACTGACGAGCCGAAGCCATTTACTACCGACTGCACCAGAAGCATTCCGATGCTGACAATAGACTGCTGAACAATGGACGGAATTGCAATCCTCGTTCCCCGCACCAGCATATCCCGGTCATAACACGTTGCCTTCTGACCATCAGCTATGGGATAATGGTTCAGCTCCCTTAACAAAACCAGAAAGGAAATCACAGCAGAAAGACCCTGGGCTGCTACTGTGGCGATCGCTACGCCGGCTACTCCAAGCTGCCAGCCGATTACCATCCATAAGTCCAAAGCCACATTTAACACGGAAGAAAAGATAAGAAAATACAGGGGAATTCTGGATTTCCCCAGAGCATTAAACGTGGCGGAAAGCACATTGTACATAAAAAGAAAGGGAAGTCCCATAAAATAAATCTGCAGATAAAGCACCGCATCTTCAAACACGTTATCTGGCGTTTTCAGTGCTTTCATAATCCAGGGATTCAGGAAAAATCCAAACAGTGCAAGCACAATACTGACTGCTAAGAAATTAATTAGTGCCGTATAGGCAGAGGTACGCATTTTCCCATAGTCCTCTGCCCCAAGATACTGGCTGGTAAGAACGGAAGCGCCAATCCCGCCTCCAATAGCTATCATAATAAACACATTAGTAAAGGAATAGGAGGCCCCTACTGCCGCCAATGCCTCCTCCCCTACATAACGCCCTACTATAACAGAGTCTGCCATATTATAAAACTGCTGGAACAAATTTCCTATAATCATGGGAAGGGAAAAGAAAAATAAAGTTTTTCCCGGTTTTCCCGTTAACATTTGATTCGTTTTCATGTTCTTATTCATATCCGGGAACTAATTGGATCGTCATGGTCAGATATTTTACAATCTGTCCCTTTTCCAACATCAAATCATCTGCATGGCTCAATTCAGGCAGATCATTTCCTTCCTCCATTTCTACCAGAATCCAGTCTGTAGCTGCTGCTCTGGCCTGATCCGCAGCGTCTTCAATCTCAGGTCCTTCTGCCGTACAGCCTTCCAAATCCGGAAAATATGCCTGATAGCCGCTCCCATCTTCTTTTTTTGAAAAAATTGCAGGATATACAATCTTCATTCGCGCTCCCATCCTTTGTTTTTATAGTTTGTTTGATTTTTGTTTTCATCTATCTAACTGTTTTTTTGTCTGGTTTCCCCAGTTTTTCCCTTTGTAGTTGGTCCGGTCTTTCCTTTTGTAACTTGTTCGGTTTTTCCTTTTGCAGCTTGTCCAGACTTTGCCTTTATCGTTTCTTCCGTTTTCCCTGCTGCTTCCAAAAAAGCCGCTGTTTCAGAGTCAACTTCCTGAAACAAAAGGTTTTGCTTTCTATGAGGCTTTTCCAGATATTCTTCCCGCATTACCTGGTTAACCCGCTCGATCTCTTCTTTTAAGTCAGAGGCTGACATGCGAAGGCCGCCCTGACCAAGGATAATCACTTGTTCCAGTCCATCTGAAGTGGCAACAGTTACCCGGTACTGCTTTCCCAGCTCATGAACTACCTTTTCAATATATTGATCTGCCGTTTCTGCCTCTTTTGTATAAACGATATGGATATTGTGATAGGCCTGAACTTCACATCGGTGCCCTGCCACCCGGTAAGCATCAAACACCAAAATCAAATGGCACTTTTGAAACCCCTGATAATTGCATAAAATATCCATCAGGCGATGTCTGGCTCCATCCAAATTTGTTTTCGCCAGTTCTTTTAATTCTTCCCAGGAAAAGATAATATTATATCCGTCAACTAAAAGATACTCCTCCTTCGGTTCTGTATGCTTCCATACCCGCTCTTTTAGTCCGTTCCTTCCCGACAGCCCGCCTCCATGCTGCCGTTTTCCTTGCAGCTCCTGTTTATTTTTGCTTCCCTTGTAAGTCCGCGCAAAAATTTCTTCCAGTTCCTTATCCATTTCCAATGAACCGGAATATTGATCCCCCAGGCTTCGTCTGACAGCATCCTTCCCGCCATCCTCCCTCTGATGATCCTGTTCTGACTCATTTTGTTTTTCTTCACTCTGTCCAAAACCGCTGTCAACATGCATATAATTCTCTACCTGATGCCATGGGACGATAAAGCCTGCCCCATGAGAACAAAAAACAGAATCTGGCGTATTCTCTAAATCCAGCTCCGGATCATAGCCGGAATCTGCCAGCACTTCTGCTTCCCTATGGCAGGGTTCATATCCTTTCATCGTACAGAATAATCTTCCCAGTCCCTTAGAATAAGCAGCTACCTGGCTTTGATAGCCCCGCATTTCCTCCACAGGGGCGCTTCCTGTCAAGACAGCCTGGACTCCATCCTGTCTGGGCGCTTCAAAAGTTCCGCTCATCTTCTGAATATCCGACATAGCACGTCCTACATACTCTGCCGGAATCTCCAGGCGGAACTGATAATAAGGCTCCAGCAATATGCTTTTCGCCTTCATCAGCCCCTGGCGGACTGCCCGGTAAGTAGCTTGGCGAAAATCACCGCCTTCCGTATGCTTTTGATGAGCTTTTCCTGCAATAACTGTAATTTTGATATCAGTAATTCCGCTTCCTGTCAAAACACCTTTGTGTTCCCGTTCTTCCAGATGGGTGAGTATCAGCCTTTGCCAATTCCGGTCCAGAATATCTTCGCTGCAGGAAGCGAAAAACTGCATCCCGCTTCCCCGCTCTCCCGGTTCCAGCAAAAGATGCACTTCTGCATAATGGCGCAAAGGCTCAAAATGCCCAATGCCCTCCACCGGTTCCAGAATCGTTTCTTTATATACGATATGGCCTGGCCCAAAATCCGCCTTTACCCCAAACCGCTCCTCAATTAAATTTTTCAGTACCTCAATCTGGACTTCGCCCATTAACTGAGCATAGATTTCATTTAATTGCGGATCCCATAAAACATGGAGAAGTGGTTCTTCCTCTTCCAACTGACGCATATTTCCAAGCATTTGATGGATATCGCAATCTTCCGGAAATATAATCTGAAACAGCAGGACTGGTTCCAATACCGGCATATCAGAAGCTGTTTCTTTCCCAAGTCCCTGCCCGGCATACGTTTTTGTCAGCCCTGTTACTGCACACACACTCCCTGCCGTCACTTGACTGACTGCCTGGAATTTTGCACCGGAATAAATCCGGATCTGGTTTACTTTCTCTTCTTCTGTTATGCTGTCTTTAACCTGCAGGCTGCCTCCGGTGATCTTCATATGCGTCAGGCGTCCTCCTTGAGGATCCCTGGTTATTTTAAATACCTTCGCTCCAAATTCCTGAGGATAGCTCTGCTTTTTTGTATAGCCTAAGATTCCTTTTAGAAATCCCTCCACCCCATCCAGCTTTAGAGCGGAACCAAAATAGCAGGGAAACACCTTCCGCTTCCACACCAGTTCCCGGATCTCTTCTTCTTCAATGCATCCCTTCTCCAGATACTGTTCCAGCAGTTCTTCATCGCACATAGCCAGATTTTCATAAAACTCTTTCCATGCCTCTTGAGAAGTCCTCTCCTCCTTTTTCAAACCGCAAAGAGAAAAATCCACACACCGTTCATCCAGCCTCTTTTGAAGCTCATCCAAAAGTAGTTTTTGATCGGTGCCTTCCTGATCCATCTTATTGATAAATAAAAATACTGGTATTTGATATCTGTTAAGCAGCTTCCACAGAGTCAGTGTATGAGCCTGGATTCCGTCTGAACCGCTAATTACCAAAATTCCGTAATCCAAAACTTGAAGCGTCCGCTCCATTTCTGCCGAAAAGTCCACATGTCCCGGCGTATCTAACAGAGTGATCTCTGTTTCTCCCAGAGAAAATACCGCTTGTTTTGAAAAGATCGTAATTCCTCTGGCCCGCTCCATTTCATATGAGTCCAGGAAGGCATCTCCATAGTCAACTCGCCCCAAAGTCCGCAAGTATCCGCTAACGTAAAGCATAGCCTCAGAAAGAGTAGTTTTTCCTGCGTCTACATGGGCCAATATTCCTATCACTAATTGTTTCATTTTTCTCCTGCTTCTATTCCATAATCCAACAATCCATGTATCTGTCTGCCAATAATCTGCAACCAAAAACCTCCCGGGGTGCCACCTGAGAGGTTTTTAGACAGTTTCCTGCTTCTGTTATTGATTTAAAATATTGTGTTCAAACAGCCATAACCATGATTCTGCCTTTTGACTGCAGCATTACTTCAGATACTTCTTTAACTGCTGAATCAATTGGTTCACATCAATGGGCTTTGCCACATGAGCATTCATACCGCATTCCAAACTTTGCTGAATATCCTCTGAAAAAGCGTCTGCTGTCATAGCAATAATGGGCAAGTTAGCATCTGGCCGGTTCAGCGCCCGGATGGATTTTGCTGCCTCATAGCCGTTCATTATCGGCATCCGGATATCCATTAATATCACATCAAAGGCGCCCACCTTTGAATCCTGGAATTTTTCCACACAAATCTTTCCATTTTCTGCCCGTTCCAGCGTAAAGCCAGCTTCCGAAAGCAGTTCCTCTGCAATTTCCCAGTTTAAGTCATTATCCTCTGCCAAAAGGATATGTTTTCCGGCAAAATCGATGCTTTCCTGTTCGTTCCGGACAGCTTCCTTCTTCGTTCCTCCAGCAAAGACATTTAATCCCAGATATAAGTTTGAGCGGAATAATGGCTTTGAAATAAATCCATGAGCGCCTGCACTGCGGGCCTCATCCTCAATATCACTCCAGTCGTAAGCTGAGATAATTAAAATCGGAGTTTCATCGCCTACCTGTTTGCGGATCTCACGTGTAGTCTGAAGGCCATCCATCCCTGGCATCTTCCAATCCAAAAGAATAACCTGGTAACTGTCATGGCGCTGATGCCTGTTTACCACCATTTCTACTGCCATCTCACCGCTGGTAGCACATTCCGCATGAACTCCAATCGCCTTAAGCTCTGCCACTGCGCTTTTACAAAGTTCTTCGTTATTATCTACAACCAGAATATTCCATGGCGGAAGAATCATATCCTCTACCTGCACCTGGGACTTCTCCAAATCTAATATAACATGGAACTCGCTTCCTTTTCCCGGAGTGCTGGCAACCTCAATTGTTCCTTTCATAGCATCTACAATGCACTTGGTAATGGCCATGCCAAGGCCGGTTCCTTCTGTTTTCTGAACCTGCTTGGAATCATCTCTGGTAAACGTATCAAATATTTTATTTTGAAACTCATAAGACATGCCAATCCCGCTGTCTTTTACCCGAAAATGGCACCGCACATAATCTTCTCCCAGGGGAGAAGGTTCCTGGAACAGATAAACATTAATATTGCCTTCATTTGGCGTAAATTTCACAGCATTGGACAGAAGGTTAATTAAAATCTGGTTCAGCCGTACATAGTCACAGTTTACATATTCTGTTTCGATTTGCTGAATAAAAATATCAAAATGCTGTTTTTTTGCCCGGATCTGAGGCTGTACAATATTTACAATACTGTCCATAGTTTCCCGCAAGGAAATCTGATCCATATTTAATGACAGCTTTCCATTTTCAATCTTAGACATATCCAGCACATCATTAATCAATCCCAGAAGGTGTTTGCTGGATAAGGTGATCTTTTTCAGGCAATCCTGAACCCGATCCATATCATGAATATTGGTCATGGCAATGGCTGTCATCCCCACAATCCCATTCATAGGCGTCCGGATATCATGGCTCATATTTGACAAGAACTCGCTTTTTGCTTTATTTGCCCGGTCCGCTTCCCGCTTTGCTTTATCCAGCTCCCGCATCTGCTGCTGAGAAAGGTGCAGATATAGGGCAAATACTCCCACCATTCCCACTAAAATGGTACTGCAGGCGGCCAACATCGTATACACTCTCTGGTTCCCAAGGTTACTAATCGCATCATCCAGCACCCCATAAGGCATAACCGTTACCAAATACCAGTTAGAACCTGGCAGCATCGAACAGTATAGATGGCGGTGGGAATCATCTGACCGGAGGAGGGCGGAATAATCCTGCCCCTGTTCCATAGCAGCTTTCATTTCTTCTACATACTGCTTTTCCTCTCTCCCGTCCATAGTCTGGGTAACATCCGTAAGCCTGGTGAAGTAATTGTCGCGGTAAGCTTCCCCGCTGCGAATCACAAAGCTTCCATCCCCTCGTATAATATGGGAATATACTAAAGCGTTATCCTCCTCTAAAACTAAAGCATCCTGAAGGTATTTCATGGGAATTCCTGCTACTATGGCGGAACTGGTCTTCCCATCTGGCATTTGATATTGTGCATCTACAATTAGTATCAGAAGCTTTTCTCCTTCTGCAGTAAAGCCGCTGGATAATCTTTTTTCCGGATTGCTTAAAGTTTCTATAAATTCTTCCTGATCAATAATCTCTATGGGATCACCATATATAACTTCACAATCTCCATCCTCTGTGTAAAGCCCCAAATACTCAAATGTACGGACGCTGGCGCCTAGTGACAATTCCTCCCGCATTAATTCTCCGTAAGCCATTGTTTCAGGAGGCGTCCGCCGGACAATCCCTTCCACCTGAGATAACCAAAGTTCCACAATCGCACTGAATTTTTGACGATACTGGGTACTCATTTCAGACATATAAATCATGCCTACCTCGCTGATAGCACCCTCGCTTTTCCTGCTCATAGAGGAAACAATCCAGGTAAATACTGCTACACACAGAAGAATCATACAGCTAAGGCTTATCAGCAGAAATTTTTTAGTCTTCCCAATCATAACTTTACACTCCGTCTTCTAATACTCAATCATTATGAGGTACATCAAATCTTCTTTACCGAAAACGCATTATTCAAGATTGATATCAATTATATCATTCGTTCTGTGAAAAAGCAACCAAATAGAAAAATACTTGCAATGACAGCTTTTCTATTATAAAATTAGGAATGTAAAATTTTATATTATTTTTATTTCAGGAGGTATCAGACATGGACAGCAGTTTTTATCTTGTTGTTGCAGGAATTTCACTGGTATTTGTTCTTTTAATTGCCTTTGTTGCATGGACCTTTTTCAGCCGTTATAAGCGGCTTGGCACTGTGCTGAACCGGGCTCATGAAATGACCAAGACTGCCACCGGAACCATCAGTGAAATTGTAACTGTGACCCGAAGGAACCGGTCCTTCCGCTGGAAAAACGAATACCCGGTCATCTCTTTCGCCGCAAATGGAAAGCAGTATACGGTACATATGGACTGGGCAGAAAAACGAAAAGGCCACTATGATTTAGGCGGAACCTATAAGGTTTGCTATGTTCCGGCAGATCCCGGCTGCTGCGTTGTTGAAGAATTCCGTAAAACCATGCAGAAAACCAGAACCCAAAGCCTGATTTGGACTGTGGTTTTCGGACTTGTGGCGTTAAACATGCTGTTTAGCATTATTCTCCAAACAATTACATCAATTGCTGGTTAAAATACCACACTTTTTTTGCACTCCTTTCATATTCTACATTACATGTATGAATATAAAGGAGTGCTTTATGCTGGAAACCATAACCATCCTGACCCCGCTCCACTATTTGTATCTGGTTGGGGTTATTGTTATTTTAGGCGTCATGATCCTGCGGAAAGATACCCCTGCTGTCTGCCTTGGGTTTCTTTTTCTTCTGGGCATTGCAGGAAGCGGAAATGTAATTGGCGGAATTCAAACTGTTTTCAGCGCCATGCTTTATGCTGCAAAAGAATTTATGGAAGTAATCGCAACCATTGCTCTGGTAACCGCCCTTTCAGGATGCCTAAGTGATTTAGGCAGCGACTATCTGTTAATGCGTCCCATGGGAAAAATTATGAAAACCCCTTCTGTTACCTGGTGGATTCTGGGTCTTACCATGCTTATTTTCTCATTATTTTTATGGCCTTCCCCTTCTGTGGCCCTGGTAGGCGCTATTATGCTGCCATTTGCTGTCCGGACCGGGTTAAACCCGCTTTTTGCTGCAATGGCTATGAATTTATTCGGCCATGGAATTGCTTTAAGCTATGATCTGGTAATACAGGGAGCGCCTGCCATATCTGCAGGAGCTGCCGGAATTTCGGCCAGCCAAATTCTTACGGAGGGCAGACCGGTGTTTCTGGTTATGGGCGCTGCCACCGTTCTTTCTGCTTTTCTCCTTAACCGCAAATATATGTACGGAGAGCGGGTAACCATAAACCAGGCCGCTCCTGGCCAAACGCCAAACTTACCATCCGATTCCAATACTCCCGGCAGCACCCGCCCGGCTCTCATTCTGGCAGTGGCTACCCCTCTTGCTTTCCTGGCCGATATTGCCGCCATGTTTGCCTTTCACCTTCGCGGAGGAGATGCCACCAGCCTGGTTTCCGGCACAGCCGTCCTCCTTATGTGCTTCGGTTCCATTCTTGGTTTTGGAAAATCTTCCCTTGAGAGAATTACTGGTTATCTGACCGACGGCTTTCTATTCGCCATCCGGATCTTTGCCCCGGTTATTGCTATCGGCGCATTTTTCTTCCTGGGCGGAGAAGGAATCTCAGCGATTATGGGAGGTGCCGAAGTTTCTCAGATTCTTGGAAACGCTTCTACCGGAGGCATTATGAATGACTGGGCCGTGTGGCTTGCTTCCCATGCTCCCTTAAACAAATATCTGATCGGAGGAATTCAGTTAGCCATCGGCGCATTAACTGGTCTTGACGGTTCCGGCTTTTCCGGCCTTCCCCTTACCGGTTCACTGGCCAGCACCTTTGGCGCTGCTGTAGGCGCTTCCGTTCCGGTTCTGGCTTCTCTCGGTCAGATTGCCGCTATCTTTGTGGGCGGCGGAACTATCGTTCCCTGGGGCCTGATTCCTGTTGCCGCTATCTGCAACGTAAACCCCTTGGATCTGGCCCGAAAAAATCTGCTTCCCGTTTTTATTGGATTCCTGTGTGCATTTATAACAGCCTGCTTTTTGCTGTAGCGAAATCCAATTTATAAGAACTCTTAAGCCTTCCGCTTCATTTTTTATTCTCAGGAAAGGAGCCTTTTATTATGTGCGGTATTTCCGGCTTCTACCATCCGAAAAAAGACTATACCCAGCAAACAAAACACTATGAGGATATTTTACGTTCTATGAACCTGGCTCTTAAGCGCCGGGGACCTGATGATTCCGGCACTTTTTTGTGCCGCCATGGAGGCCTTGGGCACGTGCGTCTGGAAATTGTAGATCTTCTTACCGGGCATCAGCCTATGCTGAAAACGGAAAATGGCTTTACCTGGGCAATCGTATATAATGGTGAGCTTTATAACACTGCGGAACTTCGCCAGGACCTGATTTCCCTTGGCTATTCGTTTCAGACTTCCAGTGATACTGAAGTTTTGCTTACCGCTTATCAGGAATTCGGACCCGATTTTGTCAAACTCCTGAATGGTATTTTCGCTTTCGCCATCTTCGATCCCATCCGGCAAAGTCTGATGCTGTGCCGTGACCGGGCAGGCGTAAAACCTTTATTCTATACTGCCTGTGAAGAAGAGATCATCTTTGCCTCCGAAATCAAAGGCTTGTTTTGTTATCCCGGCGTGACAAAGCAGTTAGATTTAGACGGGCTAAACGAAATCTTTGGCATCGGCCCTGCCAGGACAAACGGATCCGGAGTGTTCAAACGCATTTTTGAAGTTCTTCCCGGTCATTATCTGCTCTGCTCCGAAAATGGAATCCGCCAGGAATGCTACTGGAAACTGGAAAGCCATCCTCATGAGGACAGCTATGAGGACACCATTGAAAAAGTGTCATTCCTTTTAGAAGATTCTATCCGCCGGCAAATGGTTTCTGATGTGCCTATCTGTACATTTTTATCAGGCGGGATTGATTCCAGCCTGGTTTCCTCCATCTGTGCAAGGGAGTTAAAAAAGAAAAACCGGCAGCTTACTACGTTTTCTTTTGACTTTACAGGAAACCAGGAAAACTTTCGGGCCAGCGATTTTCAGCCTTCCCAGGACCGCCCATATGTGGAAACGATGGTGAAGTACCTCCATTCCAGGCATTATTATCTGGAATGCAGCACTCAGAGCCAGACAGACTGTTTAACGGATTCCGTCCTTGCCCACGATCTTCCTGCTATGGCTGATGTAGATTCTTCCATGCTGTATTTCTGCTCCCAAGTCCGCCCTTTCTGCAAAGTGGCGCTGACTGGAGAATGTGCCGATGAAATCTTTGGCGGATATCCCTGGTTCCACCGGAAAGACTGTTTCCACGCCCATACATTCCCATGGACTATGGATTTGAAGGCCCGTCAGGTTCTGCTGTCTGATGAATTTTTAGCGGAGCTTAAAATGGAAGATTACGTAACTAAAACTTATGAAGCCTCCCTGGCTCAAGTTCCCCGCCTTCCAGGCGAACCAGAAGACGAAGCCAGGCGAAGAGAAATCTCCTATTTGAATCTTCGCTGGTTCATGCAGACCTTATTAAACCGCATGGATCGTGCCAGCATGTACAACGGCTTAGAAGCCAGGGTTCCTTTTGCAGACCACCGGATTATAGAATATCTCTGGAATGTGCCGTGGGAAATGAAGGCAAAGGATCAAATCGTGAAAAACCTGCTGCGCCAGGCAGGAAAGGGCTGGCTCCCTGATGAAATCCTTTTCCGCAAAAAATCACCCTACCCGAAAACTTACGATCAGGGGTATGAGCGGATTTTGGCTGGGAAAGTCCGTGAAATTTTAGAAGATCACAGCTCCCCTGTGCTGCAGTTTCTTGATAAGCGCAAGACAGAAACATTTTTAGAAAGCCCATCGGACTACGGAAAACCATGGTATGGACAGCTAATGGCAGCTCCGCAGATGATGGCCTATGTGATTCAGACAGACTTTTGGCTTCGGACGTATCAGCCGGACATTTTAATATAATATTTTTGCTTTTTTATTTACAATTTCAGAGGTCAAGGCAGCCCTCATTCTTTGCTGCCAGAATTTTTAACCATGCTGTGGTATGTTTGAACATTTCGTTCTGACTGATATGGGGCACACGCTTTGCCCATAGGGCAAATCTCCCACAAAATGGAGATTACAAATAGCGGGAATGAATGTTCAAACATACTCTAAGCAGGTTCTTTGCTTTTTAATTTCCATCCGTACCAGCTTCCCGAATCACGCCGTTTCCGTCAATGGATGCATTGGCTGAAATCCCCTCCAGAAACTGATACACTCTTTGCTTTTGCCCTTCATCTGTAACCAGGCTGGTACGGCATCCCTGCTGCAGGCATGGAACAAAACGAAGTTCTTTTAATCCATCCTCCCCAATGTCTGCTTGTACCAGCCCAGTATCCAGAGTCCGGCTGTTAAACCAGTAATTACCCAAACTGTAAAAAATCGGAACTCCTTTGTAATATTCAATTCCCTGAAGGCAGTGGGGATGATCCCCAATCACCAAATCAGCCCCCGCGTCAATATACTGATGTCCCAGAAGCTGCTGATCCCCTTCAAAATAATTCGTTCCTTCCGTTCCCCAATGAACATAGACCACCACAAAATCACTGGTTTCCTCTGCTTTTTTAATGACCTCAAGAAACACATCCGGATAAAAAGTTCTAAGCACCCCCGGTGTCTGCTCTGTCGCTTCTTTTGTAAATACATAGGAGCGTTCTACCTGAGTAGCACTGACAAACGATATGGTTATCCCGCCAGACCGGAAGTAAACGATTTTCTTTGCCTCCTTAAGATTCCTTCCGGCTCCCACATAAGGAATTCCGTGCTGATCTAAGGTATCCATCGTATCCAAAAGGGCTGTTTCCCCGTAATCATAAACATGATTATTCGCTAAGGATACCAAATCCACTGACAAACGGCCAAGATTTGCCGCTGTTTCCGGCTTCCCGCGGAAGGTAAAGGTTTTTCCGGAAAGAGGCGTTCCCCGATTGCTGTAGGTAAATTCATTATTAAGCATCATAATATCTGCAGCGTCCATGATTTCTATCACTTCCGGCATAATGCACTTTGTAATATCATCTCCATTGCTGTGGTAATAGGACATATTGGCATAGCCCTCTGCAAAGCTGATATCTCCAGCAAAGGATACCGTAACTTTGCCAGGTGATTTCGCTTCCCGCTCATAGACCGGGCCAGCCAATTCCACCTGAAGCTGCTTATTTTTTGCTCCGTCATTCTCTCCTGTAATCTCCCGGTTTTCGCTGGTTTTTTCCCAAATCAGCGCCTGGTTCTTTCCGGCTTCGTGATCCTGCATATTGTCAGAAATCGTACTGCCAGAAAAGAAGCCTCCAGTTAAAGAAACAATGGCAAGAACCATTGGCACTAAATTCCACATAACTTCACTCCTGTTCTGCTTTTTTCTCTCTGCTGCCTATAGTTTATCATCTTCAAAAGATTTCGTCAAAATTATTCCCTTCTGTTTATGTTTTCCCTTACTCCTTTCCTTTTCCCGCAATATACAGAAGCGCTTTTTATTCTCTCCATTGCAAATATTGCACTTCTATGATAAATTGATTATAAAAGTTCTATCGTTGATTCAGAAATGTGCTTCCAACATGTCTGGCCTGATAGGCCGGCTTTTTCGTTTCATCATGGAACATACGCCGCGAAAGAGCAGGTAACTTAAATGCCGAAAAAACTGCAGACTCCATTCAGCTCCCGCCAATACATGCTTTCCCGGGATTTTGAAATTTACTATTACAGTGACAGTCATCTCACTGCTGTAAACAGCCACTCCCACAGCTATTATGAATTTTATATATTTTTGGAAGGACAGCTTACTATGTATGTAGACAGCGTATCTTTGTCACCTAAAACAGGTGATGTGCTTTTAATTCCTCCCCAAATTCCCCATCATGCAGTAAATCAAAACCCGTCTGTGCCTTACCGCAGGTTTGTATTCTGGGTTAGCTGCAGCTATTTCCATCAATTAGAACAGCTTTCCCCTTGTTATTCTTATCTGATCCATCAAGCCTTAAATCGTCATTGGTATCATTTTCATTATGATTTGGTCAGCTTTCATACACTTCAGGGAAAACTGTTCCGCCTGATTGAAGAAATGCATTCCCAGCATTACGGCAAAGAGGCTATGATTTCCCTGAATGTATGTGATTTAATACTTTGCTTAAACCGCACAGCATATGAACTGGCGCACTCAGATACCTCCCATACAGGACAAAAGCTGTATGAAGGGCTGATTCAATATATTGAAGGCCACCTGGAGGAAGATTTAACTTTAGAACATCTGGCTCAAAACTTTTTTGTCAGCAAGTACCATATTGCCCATGTATTTAAAGAGCACCTGGGCATTTCTGTTCATCAGTATATAACAAAAAAGCGCCTGGCTATGTGCCGCGACGCAATTTTAAGCAATACAGAAATCCAAAAAGGATATTTAATGTATGGATTTAAGGATTATTCCAGCTTCTTTCGGGCTTTCCGGAAAGAATACGGGCTTTCGCCAAAAGAATATAAGGAATTATACTCCTCTCAGTCCAATATTTCTTCCATAAGAAAGCAAGGACAGCATCTGCCAAAGTAGCAGAAGTACAAACGCAGCTGCTGCACAAATAAGATTTGCCATAATGATATCAAAATACTTATCTTGCTATATACTGGAAATTACACAATGCTGTAGCAGCCAGAGCACTCGTCATCTTCAACAATATGGCTGCTATTTTACGTCTATTTTCCCATTTCGGCTCCATTCCACCGGTTTTCCGTTGAGTTTTGCTTCTGCCAGCTCTCCATGACCGTTGTATACTAGCTTTAGTGAAAAGAATGGCGCCTCCTCATCTAAAAGCCGGAAAAAGATCTTATCTCCTTCCCAGATATTTAAATCCTGGATTCGCTCCGCCTTCACCCACTCCAGTTCCCCTTCATCACATGGAATCGGATCCCCTGTAAAACCGTCTGCTGTAAACAGTGACATGTATTCTGTCACCCCATCCCCCGAAATAAAGGTTACCAGTCCCCGGAAGCGGTAAGAAGTTAAGGTATATCCTGTTTCTTCCTTCACCTCCCGAAGCAAACATTCTTCCGGGCTTTCCCCTTCTTCAAAGTGTCCTCCTACTCCAATCCATTTATCCCGGTTCACATCATGTTCTTTCACCGTTCGATGAAGCATCAAATATGCCCCGTCTTTTTGAATGTAGCAAAGTGTACTTAAGTGTTTCATAGACATGGTTCCATATCTCCTTCTTATTTTTCTAAATGTCCTGTTCTGCTTTCCCCTCTTAAATTTCTTCTTCGCCTTCTTCTTTTCTCTCATCCACTCCTTTTCCATTGCGCATAGTAATCAGTGATTCTACCCGTGAAAGATGCATCCTCATGGCTTCATACGCTTTAGATTCATTTTCATCTAAAATACTTTCGTAAATCTGAGTGTGGAAGGAAACCACCTCATCCCTGGGTGTGGTGTATTTTAAACTCCAAAATTGGTGAGAGCGAACCAAAAGAGGCATGGTATTCATCGTATCCATAAGAAATTTGCTTTTGGATGCTTTTAAAATCGCTTGGTGAAAGGCATGGTCAGCATCAAAAAATGCATTGTTTTCCTTTAATTTCAGCTTCCGGATTTCATTGATGGAGTCAAACAGGGCACTTTGGATTTTTTTAATATCCTCTGTTGTGCGGTTGACCGCAGCCAGACGGGCAGCCTCTGATTCGATCAGACACCGCAGCCGGATCGTTTCCAGCAAGACACGGGTATCTCCAATTTCAATCGGTGCATGGTGAATCACTGATTCTCCCTCTTCTTCAAACAGCGCATTTCCCTGAGAAATCACAACTGTGCCAGACCCGGCCATAGATTTTACAAAACCCTGTTCTGCCAGCAGCCGAATAGCTCCGCGGACAGGAATCCGGCTGGTAGCATACTGCTCTGCCAACTGCCGTTCTGGCGGAAGCTTTTCATTTACTTTATAATTTCCAGCAATTATTTTATTTTTTAAATCGCGGAAAATATCATCACTTAATCGAGATCTTGCCATTTTTTACCCTCTTATCTTTTCTGCCTTCTTAGAGCATGTCTGAAAATTGCTTTTTTATATATAAGTAGAAAAGCTTTTCCTCCAGTTTATCATGAACCGGAACATTCAGCAAGAATAAACATCAGAATGTTACGTCAAAGTGGTATCTATTCTCAAAATAAAATTCCAGTTATTTAAATCGGGATACTATATATTCCAATTATATACCAATTTTTAAATTCATCTGGCACAAATTTCAATTTTTGGGACAAAATAGACGAATAGTATTGATTAAAATTCATTATAATGTTAAATTATGACCAATAAAGATTACCAAATTTAATACCAATCATTCAACCAATTTAAACCACACATCTTAATCTGTGTAAACCAAATCACCAAAAATCCCAAATTGGGATATATTCTGAAAGGAGGCAACTTAGACTATGTACCGTGAATTTTTAAAAGCAAAAACAGATTTTCTTCAGGCTGCAGCGAGGACGTATCAAAGTGGAATCCAGACTGGAACAGGCGGAAATTTAAGTGTACGCATTCCCGGAACCGATCTTATGATTGTAAAACCCAGCGGTTATTCTTACGGACAGTGCACCGAGGAAAACCTGACCATCACTGATTTTTCTGGCAATCTTCAAGAGGGAACTTATAAGCCTACCAGAGAAAGCACGCTCCATGGAAATCTTTATAAACGTTATGCAAATATCGGCGGTATTGTCCACACTCACAGCCCATATTCCATTTTAATTTCTCTGAATTTTTCCTGGCTTAACCTGGTAACCCTGCATTCAGAACTAAAATTAAAAAAACCAGTTCAGGTAATTGATGTAGCCACTCAGTCAGTAACCGAAGAAGAGCTGCCAAAAGTGTTTGCCGTAATGGATCAGGCGCCGGATACGTCGGCATTTATACTGAAAGGGCACGGAATTGTTGCTATGGCATCCAGTACAGTAAAGGCCGAACAAATCGCCGAGTTGGTGGAAGAAACCGCTGAAATTGCATGGCAGCAATATTTGGCCAAAAAAGCATAAGAAACTGCTGTTCTAATATGGCAACATGAAACCGTCAAACTATAAAACAGCTTTCAACCGTGCGAACCTAATCTCAAAAAGCGAGAGGGATTCGTAAGCAGCAATAAAATCATAACAGAAAGGAATTTAACCATGATTAACTATACCATTACCCCTATTAACACAGGCCTTGTAAATTCAAACAAAGCAACTTATCTGTATCATCACAGCGTACATAAATTTTATGACACCGAAGGCAATATCCAGCTCCCGGTTACCGTTTTCTTAGTCCAGGGAGGCGGACGGAAAATTATGATTGATACCGGCATGTCCAATACAGAAATCGCCGGGAAATATCATCACCCAGGTTCCGTCCAGCCGGAAGGCTTTGCCATTTACGAACAGCTTAAAAAACTGGGAGTGGATCCCTTAGAAATTACCGATATCATTTTTACCCATCTTCACTGGGATCACGTATATTATCTGGATCGGTTTACAAATGCCAGCCTTTATGTACAGAGAAAAGAATATGAATATGCAATGAATCCTATCCCTCTGTATTACAAATCCTATGAATATCCGGCACTTGGCATTCAGCCCCAATTCCATGGGCGATATTTTAATTTGCTGGATGGGGAATGTGAGGTTCTGGAGGGTATTTATGTATATCCGACTCCGGGCCATTCCGTAGGTTCTCAAACTGTAGTGGTAAATACCACAGAAGGCCAGTTCCACTGCTGCGGCGATTTAATCTTTACTTATGATAATTTAAAGGAAGTGCCAGAAATGGGATATGCTATCACTCCGCCTGCAAGGTTCTTAAATATCGAGGAAGAATGGCACAGTATCTGTGAACTGAAAAGAAGAGCAAAGGGAAATCAGTACATTCTTCCCACCCATGCCCCGGAAATGTTTGCCATCGTTGAATCTGGCAGAGTATACGGAAGGTAAAGGTGGTACAATGGGAAGTAAAATGCAAACTAACGCAGAACATGAACTGCTGGCCCCTCCTTTGGCCAATGAAAAAAATAAGATCGCATGTATTGCCTCCCTTGACACAAAGTATCAGGAAACCATGTATGCATGTGATGAAATCCGGCGCTGTGGCTGCGAACCGGTTCTAATTGATATCAGTACGAAAACTTTAGCAGATCGGGGAGCCCAAATCGGACCAGAGGAAATCTTACGTGTTTATGGAATGGCCTGGGAGGATTTTGACCCATTAAATAAAGCAGACAGCATAGAAACCATGGCACGTGCGCTGGAACAGGCAATACCCGGTTTTTACAGCCAAGGCCGGTTTGACGGGATAATTTCCATCGGAGGCGGACAAAATGCCCGGATGGCTGCCGCTGCTATGAAGCCCCTTCCCTTCGGTATTCCCAAAATTATTGCCTCTTCCCTGGCATGCGGCAAGCGGACTATGGAACAGTATGTAGGGGATAATGACATTATGGTAGTTCATACGGTAGCAGATATTTCCATGCTGAATGATACCACGAAAACGGTAATTTTAAACGTGTGTCATGCTGCTGCCGGAATGTTAAAAAATTTTAAGACTATTCAGCCGGATACCAGAAAAAAAGTAGCCGCTACCATGCTTGGAATTACTTCGAAAGGAGTTGAGGGAACACTTAACCGTCTTCCTGACCAGCAATATGAAAAAACCTGTTTCCACGCAAACGGCGTAGGCGGCAGATGTATGGAAACACTGATTGACGCCGGAAAATTTGATGTAATTTTAGACATGACCCTTCATGAGATTACTTGTGAAATTCTGGGCGGATATTGCACAGGCGCCAACCACCGTCTGGAAGCAGCTATCCGCAGTAAAATTCCTATGGTGGTTGTGCCCGGGGCTTTGGATATGCTGGATTTCTTTATTGACGAAGATGGAAAAGGTCTTCCGGAAGATATCAACAAACGGAAAACTGTATACCATAATGCAAGCATATGCCATACTAAAATTTATCCGGAAGAGGCTGTCCGCTTAGCCCAGGTTCTGGCCCAGCGTCTGAACCGTTCCCAGGCCCCAGTAACTTTGATACTGCCGGATGAAGGCTTCTGTGAAGCTGCTGCCCTCGGAGGACCTTTGTATGATCCGAAAGCAGATCAGGCATTTATTCAGACAATCCGTCCGCTGCTGAAAAAAGAAATCAAAGTAGTGGAAGTGCATGGAAATATCAACAGTCCATCCTGCCAGCAGGCTGCAGCCGACGCGTTAATAAGTATTACTGCCCGCTGACTTGACATCACAGATCAAAACGGCTTTTCTTTCCCTATGTATTCGCCTGGCACGCTGCCATCCGGCGAATGCTGCGGGATTTAATATGGAGGAAATATGAGTACATTCATCAGTATTATCGGATTATTTTTGGCGCTGTTCCTTTTAATCTATCTGGCATTTAAAGGCCATAGCGTTATTATCATCGCACCTATTGTTGCTATGGTAGCCGTAATATTTTCATCTGGCGGCAATGCTCATCTTATGGCAGACTACACAGAAACCTATATGATCGGATTTGCCAATTATGCTAAAAGTTATTTTCCATTGTATTTATTCGGCGCAGTATTTGCAAAAATTATGGAGGTATCCGGATATGCAGATGCTGTTTCACATGTGATTGCAAAAAAATTGGGCAAAGAAAAAGCCATTTTATCTGTGGTCCTCTGCTGTGCGATCCTGACCTATGGCGGCGTATCCTTATTCGTAGTAACCTTTGTGGTGCTTCCTATTGCAATCTCTCTGTTCCGTCAGGCTGATATCCCAAAAAGACTGATTCCAGGCTCCATAGCCCTTGGCGCATTTACTTTTACCATGACCGCTATGCCTGGATCCCCGCAGGTTCAAAATACCATTCCCATGACTTATTTCGGAACAGATGCCTTTGCCGCCCCAGTACTGGGAATCCTTGCATCGATTCTGATATTTGGTTTTGGTATGCTGTGGCTTACCAAACGTGAAAAATCAGCCCGCAGCAAAGGAGAAGGGTACGGCAGTCATGTAGATGACAGCAAGGATCTTGCTGCTTCTGAGAAAGAGCTTCCCAGCATTCTCCATCCAGTCATTGCATTTTTACTTATCGTAGGCGTAAACTTGCTCTTTTCAAAAGTGTACTATCCGGGTTCAGATGCAGCGTACCTGGAGCAATACGGAACAAAACTCAGCGCTGTGTCCGGTAACTGGTCCGTACTGATCGCCCTTTTGGCTGCCAGCATTTACCTGATTCTTGTAAGCCTGCCCCGCCTTCAGAAGAGCTTAAAAGGAGATTTAAAAACAGCCGCTTCCAATTCGCTGATGCCGCTGATCAATTCCTGTGCCGTTGTGGGATTCGGCGCAGTCATTAAAGGCCTGGCTATTTTCGGAATCATTCAGGCATTTATATTGTCAATTTCTGCTAATCCACTGGCTTCAGAAATTCTGGCTGTAAATCTTCTTTGTGGCATGACAGCCTCTGCTTCCGGAGGCTTAGGGGCAACCTTAGAAGCTTTGGCTCCTACATTTATCAATGCCGGCGCAAAAATAGGCATCGGGCCGGAAGTGCTTCACCGGGTTGCATCGATCTCCTCCGGCGGTCTGGACTCCCTTCCCCACAATGGTGCCACTGTTACCACCTTGTCACTGTGCAATATTAACCATAAAGAAGGATACCTGGATATGTTTGTCTGTTCTGTGGCAATCCCTATCGGCACAGCAATCATCATTGCTATATTGGCATCTCTTGGTATCCGGTGCTAGAGTGTGTCTGAAAATTGCTTTCCGTCAGATGTGCCTTTCACTTCGTGGAAAATTTGTGCCAAATGAAGGAGGCATAGTGAGCTATGCTGACTGAATTGGGCACAAATATGCCATGAAGTGAGAGGTGTTGATAACGGGAATGAAAGAAATACACGAAAAGCCAGAAAGGAAACGAAAAATGGATCAATATATGAATGAAACAGAAGCTCGAAAAGCAATCGCAGAAATCGGGAAGCGTGTTTATCAGAACGGCTATGTGGGTGCGAATGACGGAAATATTAGCTGCCGCATTCAAGAAAACAGAATAATTGTAACGCCTACCGGTGTTTCTAAGGGGTTCATGACAGAGGAAATGATGGTTATAATGAAACTGGATGGAACGGTGATAGGAAGCGGCAGGCCTTCTTCTGAAATAAAAATGCATCTGAGAGCATATCAAGATAACCCTGATATCAACGGTGTAATACACGTTCATCCACCTATATCTACTGCATGTTCCGTTATCGGAATGGCTTTGGATCAGCCGCTGGTGGCTGAGGGAGTTTTAGTAACTGGAAATATCCCTATTGCAAACTATGCAAAACCAGGTTCCCAACAAGTTCCGGAATCCATTGCTCCCTATTTAAAAGAATACCACGGCGCTCTTTTAGAACGCCATGGTGCTATCACCTGGGGCAAAGATGTGTACCAGGCCCTGTATCGGATGGAAGCCATGGAGCATCAGGCAAAAATTATGCTCTATACCTGCCTTCTGTCTTATCTTACCGGAAAGACTGCAAACAAGTTTTCAAAAGAAGAACTGGACGATTTAATCCAGATCCGGAAAGATATGGGGATTTCTACTGGCGGCAGGCCCAGCTTATAATGGAAAATCAGCGCTCCTGAATCCGATTAAGCAAGCCCTGACATCCTCTTACAACATCTCGATACGTGCTTTCAAAGTCACCTGTATACCAAGGATCTGCCACTTCTGCGCTGCTCCCGGCAAATTCTAACAGTTTAAACACCTTTTTCTCCGGATCCCCACCCAGGATCCGGAGCATGTTTCGAATATTCCAGTTATCCATGCCAATCAGATAATCGTACTTATCGTAGTCTTGGCGCTTCAACTGGACTGCCTGTTTGCCTGAAGTACTAATTCCCACAGATTTCAGCTTTTCCCTAGTTCCCCGATGAACCGGGTTGCCAATCTCTTCTGTGCTGGTAGCAGCAGATGCTATGTAAAAATTATTTTCCAGGCCTGCGCGCTTTACCATATCTTTCATAACAAATTCAGCCATGGGAGAGCGGCAGATATTGCCGTGGCAAACAAATAATATTTTTATCATCTTGAATATATCCTTTCATAAGCCTTTAAACCTTGATATATCGGGCTTTTTGGCACTTTTTTTCAATTTTATTTTTTACCCTTACCTCACGCAAATCTATGTAAATCTACGCAAATTTATGGGCAAATGGTGTAGTAAGTGGTGTAGTAAATTGGTTCATTTTTCAACTTGATTTTCTTTTGTATCCCTGCATATCAGTATCTTTAAAATCAATGATTCTCGCCATTTGCTCCGCTGCACGGTCAAAACTTGCATGGGTGTAAACATTCAGTGTAACGCCCACATCAGAATGCCCCATTACATATTGCAGGTTCTTGATATCCATGCCAGCATTTGCCATATTGGTACAGAATGTATGGCGGAACACATGGGGCGTGATATGGGGCAATGGTTTATCCGGGTGCAACTTCTTGTATTTCTTCATTGCCCAACGCATTTCATTTTCGATATGCAAGGCTACTTTCGGCTTATCATCCTTATCCAGCAAAAGGAAACTACCATATCCGTCCACAACGATTTCCGTTTTCACTTTCTTGCGGCTGGCAAGTATGTTTTGCAGACTTTGGTAAACTTC
>JAAWIS010000022.1 GCA_022796475.1 Lachnospiraceae bacterium
GAAAGCAAACGGTCGTAAACATAATAGACAGTCCTGTTCCATGTTACTTTCTTGACAATGCCGTCCGAATATTCAATATACTGGTCACCGTGAAGCTCTTTCCTATAAGTTTTTTCCTCGTAAAATTCAATTTCGTTCACATTTAATTCTACGATTTCAATTAAATTTTCCGGACATAGCTGATATAAACGTCCACAACATTTGTTCCGCCCTCATAATCAAAATTCCAGATATGTTTTCAATTTTTTCCCTTGACAGTACAATCCCTTTATTCAGCATAAGATATTCTGGGAGGTTATACTCTTTTGCGGAAAGGATGATTTCATTTTCTCCTCTTTTTACAGTATGAGAGCCCGTATCCAGTGTCAAATCCCCTACCTGAAGTATGTTTCCGAGTGATGATCTGGTTTAAGTCAGCTTCATCCTCAGCTAATAAAATACGCATAATCCTCAGCTCCTTTTCACTTAATATAGCATATGTTATTCTGTTTTTCGCTGACCTCTTACATTCCAAGAAAACTAAAACCATCCAGTCTTTCGGCTGGCTGCAAAAAAATTTATATTACACCTGCTGCATTCGGATTAAGTTTAGCTACAATTTGCATTATCTCTTCTGCCAATTTTTTATTCCCCAATTCATTGCAAATATTATTTAATAACAAAAGGGATGGAATATTGTTACTTTTCATTATTTCTTTCTTGTATTTAGCTGCCTTTTCTAAAGCACTTCTATCCCCCTTATGCTTATAGTAATTAAAATAAAACTCCATCCACTGTGTCATTGTATGTATATTTTCATCATTCTTTTTTACATACTCAAACAATAATTTTTCGCCTTCTTCAAATTCACACTTACTTTGTTTCATATATATTTTCGCATACTGAATAAGTAAATTATTACAAATTATTTTGTCTAAAGAAACTCTATTTAATATTTCTTCTGCATCACTATATTGACCTCTATCACAATATGCTTTAACTAATGGCAAAATACAATATTGATTTTTAGGTCTTCTATCATAAGCTTTTGATAAGAAATCCATTGCTTTTTTATAATTTCCCTGTTTAAAATAGTAAGAGCCTAACTCTGTTTGTGCCTCAACATAATTTACATATGGCGAATTTTCCAGTATTCTCAAATATCCTTCAATTTGTGAATTTTCACATAAATCCTCAGCAAAATTTATCACATCCAGAATTCTGCGAACCACTTTCTCTGTGTCATTTTCTAATACAATATACTGATCATATGCTTCAAAAACTTCTGAAATATTTAACAAAATTCTATTTGCACGCCCAAATTGCTCATACCAATATGCATTTCTATGACTTTCAGGTATAGTTTTGAGAACACTTATGGATTTCTCCGAATATTCTTTACTTTTTAGGTACAACAAAGCATCTACATATGAATTCTTTAATCCTACCCAACCTCTATTCTTATCTATCAATTTTTCAAATAAATAACTTCCAGATTTGATATCCCCACTACGAATCAAGGCACTTGCCTTACGCATCTTTGCTTTGTCAGATAAAATCATATATTTTTCAATTTGCTCATAGTATCCAGCTGCAAGTTCGTATTTATGTTCACAAAATAAGTTTTCAGCCAACTCATATGCCTGATCTAGCGCATATGATGTCACTTCTTTTTGCTTTCCAACTATATACGCATAATATAATTTTTTTCTTAAAAAATTAGGATTAGATTTTACTATAGCTAATTCTCTGTATATATTGTACAATTGATTTTGTATTTCCATTTTATTGTCATCAGAAAAATCAAAATACTCAGCTTTATTTTGTGCCACAAAAATAATATTAGTCAAGCGATACTCTTTTTCTGCTTCTTGATATAATATTCCCTTTCTCTTTAGAGAAATTATTTCTACTTGATATCTTTCCAATTTATCCAAAAAATCCTCTGAAAAATACTCCCCATCAATCAGTAAAATGTTCATTAGTTCGAGTTCTCTATCGGATATCTTAAATTTTTTTATAATTTCGCTCATAATGTTAGATTCTAATAATTGTATAAAATTATCATCTTTTAAACATTCTCTATTACTATTATTGGTAATCATTTTGGCTGTAATATATGTCAAATATGGATGATTATCTATACCTCTGATTAGTTTTTCTGGAAATCCACCTATTCCCTTGTCTTTTAATCGATATTGCATAGGCACTAATTCTTGTAACATATGAACAGAATATGTGTATTCTCCATATTCATTATCAATAGACTTAAATTTAGTCAATCTAACAGACATTACATTTTCCGCTTCATCGGATAAATTTTGTATTTCCGAAACAGTTTCTAATATTATTTTTGCACCAACGTTATTACTCCATAATGTCATAAATGTTTTAAATTCTTCATTTTCAATCTGGCTTTCAAAATTACATATACTTTGTATATTATCAAATACTAAAATTACATTTTCAACTATTCTTGATAACAATTCTCTTGACTCAAGTATTTCAAATAACTGAGGTTTATCTATTACCCCTCTTGATAGCAGCTCACTATCCATAAACCTACTACACCCTAACCCCAAAACAAGCTGTTCAAATATTGAAAGAATGCCAATCCCCTCTGTAACTCTTATTTTAATAGGCAACCTATCATGATTCAATTTTGACAAAGCTCTCCAAATTAAAGTTGTCTTACCAATAAGCTGTGCACCACTCACTTGTAATATTTGAATTTTTTCACTACATAAAAATTGATCAAACATCTGCAGCGGTTTTCCACGATTTTGAAACCAATCTATATTCGAGTAATTAAATTCATACTTTCTTTCATTGAAAGAATCATTTTGTACAGAAACCATAAGTGCCAATTGTACCAATTCTGCCGCTGCCTTATTTATGTCATCCCCATTTTCTTCCAACTGTTGGCTTAATGCCCAAATATCATGATTTAATCTTGCAATTACAACTTTCTTATCATTGTCTTTCTGTATTGTATTTCTCACTTCTTTTAATTCTTTCAGTTGCAAACTTCTTTGCTTTTTTATTATATCTAAAATTTTAATTTGTGAAATTTTTTTTGCAGATCCATTTTTGTATGCTTCAAGCAAAAAAACAACAGTTCCACCTCGAGAAGTATCTTGATGGATATGCACATCAAAGCCTATTTTACTAAATACATTTTTAAAATTTTCTGCCTGCCAACCTACATTTACATTTTCTGCCACCGGTAAATTTGTCATATCTTGAACAAGCAAAAAATCTTCACTCCTCATATATTTACTCAAATTCCAAATTATTTCAGCAGTCTGTTCCATACTAAGCTCATGAAATACATTTCTATATACTATTAATGTATTTCCATCACTTAATTCTTGTTCAAATTGAAACTTGTCTAAAGGCTTTAGTTTAGCATATTCACTAACATCTAATTCTAAAATTGTACTAAACGCCCCTTTAATAGCATCTTTTGTATCAACACCCAAATATTGTATGCCTATGTCTTTCATTAAACATTTTAGCAAAATAGCATTTCCGCAGCCCAAGTCAATTACCTTTTTTATCTTCTTTTCCCTTATAATATGATCAATCAGAGGTTTTAATCCAGCCAGTTGAAAATCCCCAGAAATTTTATCAATTTCCTGTGGTTCTGGCTCAGACTCATATCCTTTAAGAAACCTCTTTAATCGCTCCATTTCTGTTTTCATTTCATTAGCCACCCTTTCTGTACTTTTATTTTCAATTAACATATTTTAACATATTTCTAACATTTTATCTACATTCAAATCAGCTAGCTTCAACCGTACCTATCAAACATCCTTTGCCCTATCAAGCACAGTCTGCTCTACATCTTCCTTTACTATTTAGCCTCTCTCGTTACAACTTTAGTTTATCACAACACCTTGTGGGAATACTCCCCGTGTCTTTACAGAATGACCTGCAAAACGGAAAAACGGCATAGCCCGCAAGCTATGCCGTTTCCCGAAAACATTTCTAATACTGTCTTATGAGTGCCGCCCTAAGCCGGACTCTTTTTACTTATGCATGGAGATCAATCTGCCCTGGCATACTGCCAAACTGGCTTAAATCCAGTTTTACCAGATATCCGTCTGGGACCATCTCACCAGGCTTCTGCAGATTTCCGCTTTTTAAGATCAAATGGGAATCCCACTTAATCCCGGCAAAATCCTGGGCAGTCTTATACTCATAAGAAGACATCTGGTTTCCAGTGTAGGCTTGATAGCGTTCTTCTACCTCTCCTGCAATTCCCATAAGCTTCTCTTTTGCAGCAGCGATCTGTTCCAGTGCTTCTTCTACACTTCCTGCACCTTTTAATCCCTGTGAAATTTCATCAACCCTGCCGCGCAGATCGCCTAACTGTTCCTTTGCCTCTCCTCCGAAAGCTTTTCCATACAGCCGATCTGCATTGGAAATCCGGAAATGGGAAATTCCCAAGCCTGCCCCGGTAATCCAGGACATATCCTGATACTGCTTCTGTGTCCACTCTTCGATGGCACTTGCTTTCTCTGTATTCCCCTCTGCCACGGCTTTATCGTATTCTTCCTGAAGGTATTTTAGCTGCTCTTCCATACCAGTCAAATTATCGATTACATTCCCGGTTCCCTGACGATACCGATCCATCTCATCAGCTATAGCCTTTGGAACATCCTTTTCACTAACCAAAAATTCAGAATAGGTTGACTGGTCAATAGAAAGAAGCTCTGTTTGCTTTTTCTGCGTTTCGCTTCCAGTTCCCTCTTTCAGTCCGGAAACCTTCTGCAGAAACTCCTGATTCTGAACGATTCTTCTGGCTTCTGCCGCCTTCATAGAACCGGTTAAAAACTGGCTGCTGCTCTTCTGACGCCCCATTACCTGGGACCAGAAAGCATTCTGTGTATTAATTGTCATGGCACCGCCTCCTTCAAACTTTCAATCATTTCATAAAACCCACTTTCCTATGAAATCAAAAATAACTCCTATCTTATTTATCGGCTAAAACCTTCTGAAAATAAGAATAGAGGCAGTGCCGTGGCCATCAAATCTTTTATAATGACGAATCCTTATGATTTCTTTTTCTGCGCCTGGCTTCCCAGGAGATACCAGCCCCAATTAATGACCAGAGCCATATCATCAGCCATATATTTCTTCCGGAAAAATCTCCTGTCCTTGGCAGACTTTTCCCAGCCAGGGGAATTTCATCTTCTGGGATATAAAGGAATTCTTCCGTTTCCGGATCCCATACTTTCTTGTATGCCCTGGGTACACCGTCTTCCATAATAATGACACGATCCGGACTGTCTGGATCATTGGGATCCGGAAGCTCCGGCAATATAGGAGTTTCCATTTCTTCTGAAGGAACCGGTTCTGGCGCCGGTTCTTCAGGCGGAATTGACTCACCTGGCTGAGCCGGCTCCGATGGCGGCACTGATGGCTGGGTTGGCTGAGTTGGATCTTCATTTCGGCCGCCTCCCCCTCCGGGGCTGTCAGGATAAGGCCTGTCAGGGGTATCCGGATTTGTAGGAGCAGTAGGCTTTGTGGGATCCTTTGGATCTGTGGGATCTTTCGGACCGCTTGGATCCTTCGGATTATCTGGATCACTTGGATCCTTTGGATTATCCGGATCACTGGGATCCTTTGGATTATCCGGATCACTTGGATCTTTCGGATCCGTTGGATTTTCAGGCTGTTTTACATTTACAAATACAACTTCCTCTTTCGGATCTGGCTGTTTTCCTTCCTGAAGCTTTTCAACCGCTACTTCTGTGTGCAGACCTTCTTCGCCTTTTGTAACCGTAACAGTTACATGATAGCTGGCCTGATCATAAGTAATCCCTGCCTTTCCTTCGTTCACTTCCTCTATCTGATAATGGTAAATTCCTTCCTTCGTATATACGATATTGCCAAAGGAAAAGGTTCCATCCGAATAATTCCTTACAGTTTTTACCAAAACCCCCTTTTGCTCACTGCTGCCTTCCGGCATAGGCGTATTGAGATCCGCCTTTAATTCAAAGGAAAAGCTTCCGGCAGTCAGCTTCCCGTTTTTCAGTTCCTTTTTTCCGTGTAAGCTTAATTGGCCTGGTTTCGAGTTTTTCACGTCAACTTCTATAATACTGTCGCCGTAAACCATGCCGGAAAGCTCTTTTCCTTCCTGACTGGCCATAACCAGAGAACAATCATATCTGGTTCCCTCCGGCAGCCCTGTAACTGCTATGGTTTCATTTTCATGAACGCTTACCATGGAGCCGGACTGCAGGTAACCGGTAGTTCCCCTTTGGGTCTTAAATGGGAAGCTTCCTTCCAATCCCGTTCCGTCTGGATTGGTAAACAGCATCAAAATGCTTTTAACTGCTGCCTCTGTTCCGTCTGAAACCGGATCCAAAACAAAACTGCCCCCAGCCCCAGCGATCCCTTTTTGGAAGCTGTGAAATCTTGTATGCTTCACCGAAACAGCAGTTACATACTCGTCAGCACCTGTTTCTTTTACTGTATACTTGGTATCTTTCGGAAGGCCCGAAATTTCAATACTGTCTTCATCTGCTAATTCGATTTCCAGCTCTTTTGTGCTGCCTGCACCATTTGAACCTGCTGTTACCTTAATTATCTTTGCATGTTCCCCTTTGCATTGGTACTGAGGAGAAAGAGCATTTGAACTGCTTAACTGAAGTACAAGATGAAACGGCTTATCTTCTTCTCCGTACACGTTATTAATCTTTTTCAGAACCAAACCGGATTTGCAGTTTTCAAAGCTAACTTCTGTTTTGCCGGATTCTCCATTATTATGAATAATCCCTTCAAAGCTCTTATCGGCCGGATTCTCAATAGTTTTCCTGCCAGACAGTTTATAGTAGGCAGCACCTGCCGGCGGAGTCAGTCTTATGCTTTCGCCGGCATTTAGGCAAAAGCTTATGATTGTCTGCCCCGCGCCTGCCATCTTTTCATCCCCGCCTTGGCTATAGGAATAGGGTCCCTCAAGCAGGGTTTTATCTTGATCAAAGAAACTGATTTCATAGTCTGTTTTGGAAGCATCCTCTTGGCTGCTGACAGTAAATTCGCCGTTTGTGATTTCCTCTATATTCTGGTATTGTTCCGTAATATGTGTACTATAGTCACTGGCGCCATTTTCCGTAACCGTGTACTGGGTTCCCACAGGCAAGTCAAAAATTTCTATGCTTTCCTTACTTCTTAATGTAAATGATGCTTTTCCTTCTTGAAATAGCATGGTGCCAGATTCAGTTTCTTCATTATCATACGTTTTTCTGTAACTGTAAGATCCTGACAGACTCACTGTATGGGACAGCTTGATATCAAAGTCAAATTCCTTCCCTTCCTCATCCGGGAATCCATTTGCCTTTTTGCTGATAGCCAAACCGGCCCTGCTGCCTTCACCAAGTTTAAGGGTTCCATTACTCATAATGCCGCCGCCATGGGTTGTCGATGTATTTCCGGAGAAAAGCACCGTTGCCATACCCTCCGCTTTTTGCTTATCCTCTGCCTGAGGCGCTGCTGTCAAAGCCAGCCATCCAGTAGCAAGCTTGCTGGAATTGCCAAAAATGTGAACCAGACCCCACCGGTTCAGATCAAACTGCTTATTTCCATCTACCTTGCCTAAACTGTCAGCATACGTTCCTGTCCAATTCGCATCACCGCCGCCTAACATCTGGCTGTACACAATGCTGCTTCCGGCAGAATAAAAATCCTGGAAACCGCCTTCCAAAAAGACAGGATAAAATATAGGTGATTCTGCGATAGTCCGGTCATCTGCTTTAGCCGCCCCATCTCCCCGTTGCGTTAACCCGGTTCCCTTGGCATGGTTATCGTATATCCCTGCACCCTTAAGAGAAAATAGCTGAATATCCCCGGTAGAGCAGCCGCCTACGCCGCCGCCAAAACCGTCGGCTGTATTCTCCGTTACCAGCAGATTTTGAATCTCTACTGTAGCACCAGTATTAATAAACAAACCGCCGCCGCCCCAGTCAAACTCTGTTTCTGTTCTGTTATTTATAATCTGTCCGGCTGTTATGGTTCCTTTCCAGTCGATCCGAAGGCCTCCGCCTTCATCTTTATGGGCTGTATTACCATCAATAATACCGCCGGTCATGGTAAACTTGCTGAGGATACCGGCAGTATAAATTCCTCCTCCGGCATCCTCTGCATAGTTGCCGCTGACCATGCCGCCTTCCATCATTACATTGCCTCGGGAGAAAATACCGCCGCCGCCGTTTCCGCCGCTGCCCCGTCCTATTTTGGACGTGGCCTTGGATATATTATCTTTTATGGTACATTCGCCCTGAAGAGTTATGGCAGTGTCTTCATTGGCATAAATACCTCCTCCGCCATAATATTTGTCATATTGCTGGTCATCTGCAGGATTCCTTCTGGAACTTCCATTGGCAGTATTTCGTGAAATGCTGCCTTTCTCTTTTACCACAAGATTTGATTTCTCATAAATGCTGATGCCTCCGCCGATATCAGCAGTATTATCACTAATCTCTGCCAAGCCGCCTACTTCAGCTATACTATTCCAAAGATAAAAGCCGCCGCTGTCGGCTGCCGTATTATTGGAAATCCTGCCGCCTGTAATCTTAATGTCTTTGCTGTCTGCGGCATAAAGGCCGCCGCCCCGTTCCCCTGTATTATCCGTAATTTCGCCGCCGGACATATGGAAGATGCTGCCTTTTAAATAAAGACCGCCGCCCTCTGCTGATTTTGTGCCGCAATTGGCAATCAGACCGCCGGTCATGGTAATGTGGCCGCCTTCCGCCCATATTCCATGGCTGCCGTTTATATTTTTCAGTGTGCCGCCTGACAGTTCTAGCTGTCCCCCTGTTACACGGATTAGGCTGTCCGGCGTTCCTTCCCTGCTTATAATGGTGCCGCTGCTGCCTGACTGATCCTGAATCACAAGCTTCCCGGTTTCCGTAATGTCAAACAGCTTTCCATTCTGACTGCTATTGTCAAATATAATAATGTGGCCGTTTAAATCTATCGTAAGCTCCCGGTCAATCGTAATAGCCGAAGATTCGATGTAGCTCCTTTCCAGCGTAAGTATGCTGCCTTGCTGGTCAAAAACAGCCTGAATATCCTGCCCAAGCATATTCGTCTGGCTTTCCTCCTGAAGATCTACAGTGGAGTTTAATTTGGTTTCCGGGTTAACCACCACCACCTTGCCGCCGCCTGTGCTTACATTTCCGATTACTTTTACATTGTCTTTGATTTCAACGATATATCCATTGTCAAAGCCTTGACCTTCCCCTGAAATTGCGCCGCCTGTTTCGGCTATATTCCCGGAAATCACTGCATTTTCACTGGCCACAGCACTGCTGCTTCCTTCTGCCTGGATGCCGCCGCCTTTCTTTCCTGCAAGATTCGCTGAGATATTTGCATTTCCTAAGACAGTTACTTTGCTGGATCCTCTCACACGGATGCCGCCGCCTGTGCCGGAAACCTTTCCTGCAGCGTAAACAGCTTCATTTTTAACAATTTTTGCAGTTCCGCTGATTTCAGCCGTGCTGTTTAACATGTCAATTCCGCCGCCATTCCACCCCTTATTCCGGATAATGGTGCCGCCGGTCATAATTAAGCTGCTGGAACTGGTCATCAGAATACCGCCGCCGTTTGCAACGGTTCCGCAGTTTTCAATGGTTCCGCCAGACATCTCCATGATGCTTCCTTCTATCAGAAGTCCATGAAGACCGTTCTGATTTTCCAAAATACCGCTTTTAAGGATGAACTGTCCCCCACTTTTCACATAAATCAGACGATCAAGGCCATTGATTCTGCTTTTAATCCCGCCATTTCCTTCTGCGTCCTGAATTGTTAAACTTCCATTCTTTCCATCCACAAGGAAAATCTGGCTGTCTGTATTGTAGCCGTCATATGTAATTGTAAAGCCGTTCAGCTCTATGGTTATGTTTTTATCAATATGTATACTGGAAAAAACTGCATAATCTTTATCCAGTGTCAGAGTTTGGCCGCTTGCGGTATTGGCAATCAGTTTTTCCAGATCGCTTACAACCCCCTGTACAAACCCATTTTCCGTGATTGTAATATTCGTTCCATCAATCACTTTGCTGCTGTTATTCGTAGTATTTCCATTAATACATGCACTGCCTTTTATCTGAACCGGGCTGTTTTCCGGAGAGCAAACAGCGCCTCCATAATCTGCCTGATTGCCGCAGACAACTCCATCTCCCCCGATGGAAACGGCGCCGATGCTGTAAATGCCGCCACCCTGTTCTGCTGAATTATTAGCGATAAATCCGCCGGTCATGGTAAAGCTTCCCGTACCCGTTAACCGCACCCCGCCTCCAAGGGCCGGCGATGCCATATTATGATTGTCAATAATGTAGCCGCCGCTCATGGTAACCGTTCCCCGGGAAAATACAGCCCGGTGACTGCTGGTACTTGTAATCCTGCCGTTTCGGATGTTCAGCACCCCTTTTTTGGCTGCTGTGCCCTCTACAGAAAAAACATTATCAACTCCTTCGCCAGCAATCATGCCGGCGCACATGTAGATTTCTTTCTCTGTATCTGTTTCATCCAGATAGGACAAGGTTTCATCGCTTAGCTGGCTGCTGGTATCATCTACCGTAAGAGTGCCCTCTTCTTCCACTTTAAAAAAGTTTAAATTGGAATCGCCGGAACTGTATGTTAAGGCAGAACCATTCAAATCAAGCGTAATGTCCATGCCGCTTTTAACGGTAAGCGGAAGCTGTGTGCCGGATGATTCAATATCCCCTGCAAGCTTCACATTGCATCCTGCTTCAAACGCTTCCACAAGTTCTTCCCATGTGCTGACCTCTGCTGTTTCTCCAGGATTTAAGCGCATCTGGGCAGCATTATCCGGACGGCATTCGTAAACTTCAGTATAACAGCCGCTCTTATGGACATGCCTGCCTGTTCTGGTTTTTGCAGTTTTGGCATTGGACCGGGTTCCGTCAGAGCCTGAAGCCAAGATGTCATTCTCATCCTCTTCCATCCCCTCTTCCCTGTCAGCGTCAGATTTTGTGCTGCTGCAGGTAAGGCTTTTTGCCATAATCCAGCAGTGATACCCATCCTGATCATGGACATGAATCTCCCCTTCTGACAGCCCGCATTTCCATGGACCAGATGACTGAAAACAATCCTTTGTATGTTCTCCGTCTTCATGCTCTTCCTGGCATATCAGTTCCCGGCAGGTAAAAGTATGCTTATGAGCTTCCCCTTCTTTCTTCTGCTGAGATGCCAAAGCAAAGGGACTGTTTGATAAGAGTGACAGAATCAAAGATACTGCCAGCAGCATAGAAACGCCTGATTTCCATTTGCTTTTTTTCCCGATAAGCGTCTGCAGCTTCCCTTCCTCCCAAAAAAGCGTTGATTTCACCTTCCGATTTCCAGATCCTTTTTTATGACTCATCCTTACCTCCATTCCATGCAAACGCTGCTGCCAGCCTGTATCCTCACGTTTCATCTATATTTCCTCTCAAAATGGCCAAAACTTTTCTTTTATGTATTAGTATAACATAGAAAGCATTACTAAAATCATTTCATGTTCTGAAAAATGGAAAAAGCTTTCTGTTTTTTATGCATCTGTCCTCAGCTCTGGACGATTTCGCTGCTGCTTATGACTGCTTTTCACAAGCTGCCGGATCCGCGGAAGAATCAAAAGGAATCATAACATTTATTTTCTCTGCCATATTGCAGCGAAGGTATTTCATAAGAAGCGGATAATTTTCGTCATCTGAGCGGCTGACTCCAACACAACGGCGGCCTGCATAGAATTTCACTAATGTATACCGGATTCCTGGAATGATCCTGATTTCAGTAAGTTCCTCATTCTTTATCTGTTCACAGTTCCCATTAGGATCGTAAAATTCCATTCCCCAGTCATAAACTGCCAGACTTTTCTTACTTTCTCCCATTATTTTCCATCTCCCTTTCTCCAGCAAAAGCAAAAACCGTCAGTATTCACTGACGGCTCCAGCCTTTTTCTTAAAAATGAAAATACGAATATTGACTATCGTTTATATGCCTTTCGTTCCTGCATTTCTTTTCGCAGGGTTTCCCGTGACTTTGCCAAAAGGGTCACCACTTCTTCCTCTGTCATAACCGGAGTATAGTAAGGACCCTGCTGCAAGTGGCAGCCAAACCGATCCAGAAAATCTTTCTGGCGCTTCGTTTCCACGCCGTCTGCCAAAACATTCTTTTTCATCAGTTTTGCAATCTGCACCAGCCCAGCATTAACCGGAGCTGATTTCGGGTTATTTTCCAATTGCCAGATAAACATTCGGCCAAATTTCATCGTATCCATGGGCAGTTCAAAAACCTGCCCTAAGCCGGTGCTTCCAGAGCCAAAGTTATTTAAGATCAGTTCCACTCCCATCCAGGAAAGGTTCTGCAAAAGAACCATAACATTTGCTCTGGAGGTGTCTGCCACATACTCATCAATTTCAATGGCCAGCTTCTTAGGCGGAATCTGGTACTTTTCTATAATCCTTGACACTTCCTGAAGAAAATCCCCCTGAAGAAAAAGCACGGAAGATACCGGAATGGCAATGGACTCAAACTCCGCCTTATTCTTCAGCAGCCTGGAAATCAAAGCCCCTGCTTTGTCCAGTGCATAATATTCTACAAGGCGGACCTGTCCTGTATCCTCAGCAATGGGCAGAAATTCTGAATTGCTGACCATCCCCACATCTTTTATAAAAATCCGCATTAAAAATTCTGCCCGTGTAAACTTTTTCAGTTCCCGGTTGTAGGTTGGACGGTAGCAGATCTCCACCTCATTATTGGCGATTGCCGTGCTTAAATATTTGGCAATTGCCTGCTTGCGCAAGCGCTGTGCGTGCAGTGCTTTATCATAAACCGCATACTGGTTGCTTCCCATCTCTGCCGCCTGAGCGCCTGCCATATCCAGACATTTCAGCATCTCCGTTGTATCGGATGCGTAGCCTGGGTATGCACACAGGGCAATCTGTACAGAACAAAGGCAGTCTGTATTTCCAATCACCCAGTTCTCACCAAACCGTTCAATAATGTACTCTGCCATCTGGGATGCTTCCCGCACACTGCGGTTTTTCATAATAACGATAAATTCCACTCCTACGTATCGAAAAACTAAGCACCCAGTCCTCTGCTCCAAATAATCTTTAATCATCTCCAGCAGCTCATCGCAATACTCAAAACCGAATAAATCATTCATCCGCTTAAAGTTTTCAATATAAAGCTTCAGCACAACACCATGATTTTTCAGCAGCAATTGGGCATCCATCTGCCCATAGCAGGAATTATTGTCCGATCGTCCCGGATAATCCTGCTTTGCCCCGGCCTGGGGCAAACGTTTTGGTGCGGCTGTTGTTTGTGATTTTTCTTTCCGTCCAAACAGTCCCATACATTTTCTCCTTCGCCTTACTTTTCCCGCTTTAAGTATACCTCCATTCCTGTAAAGACGCAAGAAAATTGAAGGATAAACTTCAAACTCATGGGAAGAGTCCCGGCGGGTTTTTATTTTAGGCAAATTTTGCAGGCATTGTGAACGGCCCTAATGGTTCAGCAGCATTCGCTGAAACTTATCAATCTTACAGTTTTATATTTTATCCTTTAATGCCCGTGGATGCAATGCCTGCCACATAATACTTCTGCAGGAATACAAACAGGATCAGCATGGGGATTGCCGATATGGTTAAGGATGCCATAATAGCGCCGTAGTGAATGGGCTTGGAACCGAAAAAGGTTTGGATTGCCAATTGGATAGTTCTAAGCTCTTCTCCCGTTACTGCCAGCATTGGCCACATAAAGTCATTCCAGTGAGCCACAAAGTCCAGGATAAAGATTGTAGCATACACAGTGCCGGAAATCGGCACTACAATGCTAAAGAAGGTTTTAATCGGTCCGCACCCGTCAATTGCTGCTGCTTCCAGCAGGTCATTGGGCACATCCAGGAAAAACTGCCGGAACATATAAATAGAAAAGCACTTTCCCACAAAAGGCACGATTAAGCCGGCCCAGGTATTCACCCACTTTAAGTTTGCCACTTCAATATACAAGGGCAGCATAATCGCTTCCATAGGAAGCACCATCAGGCTGATCACAACCGTCAGGAGGGCTTCCCGCCCCGGAAAATCAAACTTCGCCAGGGCATAACCGCACAGGGAATTGATTATCATATCAAACACCACGATTACAAATACGTAAAGCAGGCTGTTAACTATGTACTTAAACATATTAACCCTGGTAAACACTTCAATATAATTGGCCAGGGATGCAGAGCTTGGCAGGAAGGTTTTGATCGAGCTCATATCTGAAAAAATCTGTGCTTCCGGCTTTAAAGAAGCTACAATCATCCAGATCAGCGGAGAAACGAAGATCAAGGCAATCAGCGCATTTCCGCCGTAAAACAGTACATTGCCTAAAACACTTTTATTCTTTTTTCCCATTTTCCTTCCCTCCTAATCTGCTTTAATTACACGTTTCAGCATCAGCGACATTGTAATTACGATAACAAAGAATACAGCAGCCACACTGCAGGCATAGCCGAAATTGCGGCTCTGGAAGCCCTGTTCATAGATATAGTAAACCAGCGTTCTGGTGGAATTTTGCGGTCCTCCCTGAGTCATTACATACGGCTGTGTAAACAGCTTCATCGCCTGAATCATGGTGATCATAACCACATATTTAATTACATTTTTTAAACCAGGGATAGTGATATAACAGAACTGCTGGAACTTATTTGCCCCGTCAATGGATGCAGCCTCATACTGATCCGCCGGGATCCCCTGAAGACCTGCTAAGAAAATCATCATCTGGTATCCGGCCGCCTGCCATGCAGACATAAAGATAATGGAATTCATAGCTGTTTTCGGATCCGTTAAAAAACCGCAGGCAGGAAAGCCAAGTTTCGTTAAAAATGCATTTAAAAGACCGGTAGATGGATTGGGGTTATAGAGCACGCTCCAAAGGATTGCCACAACTACCATAGATGTAACATTGGGACTAAAGTATGCGGCACGGAAAATAGACACGCCCTTTTTCCGCGGCGAAATCAGCATAGCCAGCAAAAGCGCCAGGGCACACTGGAACGGTACTACAATAATTGTAAAATAGATGGTATTCACCAGCGATTTCTTAAAATCCTTATCCTGAAACAGTTCGATGAAATTATCAATCCCGCAGAATGAAATTTCATCTGGACGAAGGATATTATAGTCGGTAAATGCATATCGGATGGTAGAAAATGCAGGCAAAATCAAAAACGCAAACAACAGGATAACCGCAGGCAGGACAAACAGATAGGCTGCCCGCCTTTCATGATATTTTTTTACGGCTGCTTTTTTCATAGAGCCCCTCCTCTCAAATGAATCTGTCCAAAAGGTTCCGGCTTTTCCATTCCATTTTTAGGGCCGGAACCTTTTTCCAGCGCTGCTTAATTTTACTTTGCATAGTTTTTCTGATAGTTGGCGTCTGTATCTTCCGCTAACTGATCGAGAGATTCCTTTATATCAGCTCCCGTAAAAATATTCATCATAGCTTCCGAAAAGCCTGGAGATAATACCGTATAGCCAGGAGTTCTTGGTCTTGGATGTCCGGTATTTAAAGACTGCTCTTTAAATAAGGAACGTGGATACTCATTATACTCTGTTAATGTATCATAGCTGGAAGCTCTGGTGGGAAGCTTTGCAATGGCCTGGGCATATGTGGTAACATTTTCCTGGTTCATTAAATAAGCAATCACTTCGCCTGCTGCTGCCTCATCTGCATTTTTCGTCATACATGCTGCCCAGTCGCCGGTAGGAGATGTTTTGATCCCGCCGTTATCCGCTACCGGGAAATAGGTTACACCCCAGTTTACATCCGGGAACTGAGTTTCCAGCGTTGCAACCTCCCAGGAACCGCCTAACATGGTAGCACATTTTCCATTGTGGAATTCCTGCTGAATCGGCTCTACGTTGGCATATCCTTTTTGAATCAAGCCATTTAAGAATGTAGCAGCCTGGATTCCCTTTTCGCTATTCACATAACCTTCTGCCGTTGAGCCGTCTTCACTTATAAAATCAGTGCCGTTGGAAATCCAGAACTGCTCCAAAACATAGGGAAGCCCCTCGCCTTTATCCATAATAATATTGGTTCCTACTACCTGATCTGTGGTCAGCTTTGCTGCAATTTCCTCAAATTCAGACCAAGTTAAGGCATCTTCCAGTTTATCTGGCATGGTAATTCCGGCAGCGTCTGTCATATCCTTATTATAATACAGTGCTACAGAAGACTCCGTGGCTCCCAGGGCAAACAGTTTTCCGTCATAAGTCCCCTGGACTTTAATGGAATCCACAAAATCATTTAAGTCATCCTCAGTAAAATAAGCATCAATCGGAACGATAAGTCCTGCTTCTGCGTAGTTGGAAATATTAGGGCCGTCAACGTAAAGAATGTCCGGAAGATCATTGGAGGTTACGGCTGCATTAATCTTATCCTCGTAAGCGTAGGAATTTGCCCTTACCACAGCCTCTCTCTTTACTTCAATCTCCCCTTTATGAGCTTCATTAAATGCGTTGATCTTTTCCACCCACCACTCTTCGATAGCCGGTTCATCCGTAGGACTCCAAATGGTTACCACCTTTGCTCCGCCTGAGTCCTGGTTTCCTGAACTGCTGCTTCCTGTGCTGCAGCCTGCCAATGACACTGCTGCTGCTGATACTGCAAGTGCTGCACAAACTGTTCTTTTTTTCATCATAATTCCCTCCGTTTATTATTTAGAAATCCTTTATTTTTCCTATTAATTCCATATAGAATTTACTTTGCGCACCTCTAATTCAATGAGATCCCCTTCTGTAAATTCCCCTTCCAGACAGCCGTTCCATCCATTTTGGTAAAACAGCTTTGTTCCGGCTCCTTCCCCTTCATTGAGGAATACCTCCACAAGTCTTCGGTCTACAAAAATCTCGATGTCCCGTACCTGCTTTACATCAGAAGGAAAATGGATCTGCCTTACTTCTGGTTTTGTTGAAACAATGCTGGTAACGCCATTTCCCCTGACCAGAAACAGGCCGTCTTTCCCCTCTTTTGCCAGCAAGAGCTTAAAATCACCATCTCCCCCCAGCCTGACTTTCACGTAAAAACAATTTCCCGGCAGCTTCGTATAAGGAATCTTCTTTTCACCACTGGTTTCAAAAATCACTTCACCTAAAAGCTGATAACATTCTGCTACCGGCTTCATATAAAGCCGGTTCTGCTTTATGGATAACTCCCTTGGAAGCGCGTAACTCCCGTAAGCCCCATTTTTCACATTCCGGTGCTCTTGATAAAAATCGGATACCCATCCAATGGCTACTCTTCTTCCCTGATGCTCAAAGGTTTGTACTGCATAAAAATTACTTCCAAAATCCAGCCACTGCTCAGATTCCACAGTTAAGGACTTTCCATCAAAATCACCGATATAGCACCGGGTCATCTGATACCGTCCCCCTTCATCCCGATGACACATCCAGGCGGCAATGGCTGCAAATTTTCCGTCTAAGGGAAAGAAATCGGGACATTCAAAGGTTCGGATTCCCGGACGCTTTTCTGTTAACAAGGTTCCTTTATACTGCCAGCTTTTATCTGCCATTTTCTGATAGAGAAGGAAGGCCGGTATCTGATCGATACAGGAGCCTAAAACCATGTACCAGGTTTCGCCAACCTTTACTACCTTTGGATCCCGAAAATCAAAAGATGCTCCCTGGGGTTTTTCTGTAATTAGATCCCGTTCCTCCGTAATATGGATCCCGTCCCGGCAGATAGCTTTCGTCTGCCACTCTAATGTATCAGCTCCGTCCGTCTGGGGACCGTCATGGCGGGTCAGGTAAAGATGGATCCCATCCGCCTTCACAGCCGCACTTCCTGAAAAAGCGCCTCCTTTTCTGTCCGGATCCTTCCAGAGCATAGGCTGGGGCTCCAGGGCAAAAGGCATATGAGTCCAGTGAACCAGATCCCTGCTGACCGCATGGCCCCAATACATATCATTCCACATTTGTCCATAGGGATTTGCCTGAAAGAATAAATGATAATATCCTTCATACCAGCAAAGCCCGTTTGGATCATTCACCCAGTTTATAAACGGCCCAAAATGATACTGCTCTCTCCAGGGAGTGTTGTACCAGTCTTCCAGATTTAACGGCTGCCCGGTTTCCGGATGAAGGAAACAGATTCCTTTTTCCAAAAGCCTTTCACATTCTGTCAGATACATTTGGGAAATCATCACGCCGCTGCTTTCCAGCCGGTAATCCTTATCCTCCTCCAGAGGAAAACGGATCATACGGTAATGATCCTCCCCCATATACAGTTCCTGCACCTGGTTATTGGGACCATAAAGGCGAATAAAGCCTCCCTTTCCCCCGCCTATCTGAGCAAATATGTGAATTTCATGATATTCTTTACTCCTGAACTCACACATTTCCCAAATCCTCCTTTCGCACATATTATGTTTGTTCCACTTGTAATGTATTATCACTTTTACTTTATGGAACCCGTTCCATATTTATAATATAGTACTTTTTGCACAACCTGTCAACACTTCTTTATTAAAAAACAAAAAATAGTGCATAACGACGGTTTTGATCCATTCATGTTATGCACTATTACTATTTATCTTTCCAATATTTTCTATATTTTTCGATTTAGCAGGGATAACTTTTCTTTCTGCTCTCAATTAACTATGGAAACTTACACAGTTCCACCCTCTTGTATGGAAACATCTATAATTTGTTCCATCTCCACTTCTTTTCCATTCAGCAGATCCATCATGGTATCGACACAGTGTTTTGCCAGTGCCGGAACATTTTGTGCAACTGCAGTCAGCTCCGGGGTAAACAGTCTTGTCATATCCACAGCATCGTATCCTACGATGTGAAGATCCTGCGGAACCCGGATTCCTTTTTGAATTGCCATATTTAAACAGTACAAGGCTCCTACATCGGTAGTAAACACACCGTCAATATTCTGGTAAATATCCATGTATTTCATCATAAGGCGGCGATAATAGTCGTATTCCATCATGTTCCATGCCATTTCCACAGTGGTTACCGATGCCCCTCCCTCTTCCATCACCCTGATAAACTCAGTATGACGGTCATTTGAAGGCGTGTGTACCCGAAACGCGCCTCCAAACTGAAGGACATTTTTGCAGCCTGCCCTTAAAAGAAGTTCTGCTGCCAGCCTTCCCCCTTTTTTATGATCAGAGTGAATCAGGGGAATGGAAGGACCCAAATCCCGATCCATCGCTACAATCGGCTTGTTTACATTTTGATAAGCATCGTTTTTCAGGGAGTGTGCTCCGGTTATAATCCCGTCCATTACATTTTCCTTCAGCATATCAATAAAATCCTGCTCCCGGTTGCTGATCTCAATGGTATTGCAAATCAGCGCCTTATAGCCATGCTTGTATAATTCAATTTCCATATTTTTCAGTAATTTTCCAAAAAACGGATTTTCCATATCCGGGATCACAATTCCGATAATTCCAGTTCTGTTGCGGAACAAATTTTTAGCCAGCGCATTTGGTTTATAGTCCATTTCCCTGGCGGCTGCAAGAATCCGTTCTTTCGTTTCATCCGCCACATATCCCGTTCCATTCAGCGCTCTGGAAACCGTTCCAGCCCCTACTCCGGCCCGTTTTGCCACTTCCTTAATACTTGCCACTTTGCTGTAATTCCTCCTGATCATCCTTGAATCTTATCCGCTTCCCCGGGAAAGAAAGCATCTTAATTTGTTATTTCTTATTATCTTAACAGCAATTTTTTTAAAATGCAAGGAAGAAGCTCCATGTTTGTTCCATATTTTCTATACACTTTTTCAATTTTATGAAACTTATCAAAAAACAGTTCCCTTTTTTTGTGAAATCTGCAAAGAAAAAAGGCTCCGGACATCTGCTTTTTTCTTCCGGAACCTTTTCCTGTTTTTCTGAATTTATGCAATTTTTAGAATTCTCAGATAACAATCAAAGATACTACTTCTCTCCTAATCCGTCCTCAATTGCCTTAGTTAAAGTCGCTAATGCATCGGCCTCATCCTCGCCGTCACAAATCAGATTAATTTCCGTTCCGCACTTAATTCCTGCTGCCATAACATTTAAAACACTCTTGGCAACAATCCGCTTCTCCCCGCACTCGATAATGACATCACACTTAAACTTCATAGCAGTCTGGGAAAGCACTCCTGCTGGCCTTAAGTGAAGTCCGGATGGATTTACTACTGTTAATGTTTTGCTTACCATAGTTCACATCTCCTTATCTCATTATATTATATCCCCAGGATTTTTACAAAATCTCCTACAGATCATTTTATTACAAATGGACAATGATGTCAAGAAGAATGCGGACTGTCACTCTGATTCTGTCACTGGATTCACGCCAATTTACTCTTCACTGCACACCTCATTGAGCTTATCAATGGCCTTCTGCATCTCCTGCTTGGTCACGTTGCCACCCAGAAGTGAGGTTACTACATTATATATCCCCATATAGTTTCCCTTTAACAGCGGCACCATAGTTTCTCTCTGATCTGCCCGCAGTACCTGCTTCTCTACCAGAAAATCCAAGTACAGCTCCTTCGCCTTTGGGTTTTCAAATACAGCAGCGTGCTGGCTGTCCAGGTAAAGCTTGCGGAATTTCTTTTTTGCCTGGATTACCTCCACCTTCACGCTGTCCCTCACATCGCCGGCGCTGGCGGCTGCCCAAATAATAAAGCTTCCTTCCTCTACCACCCAGTCCGATGCCTCCGGATCATAGTAAGCAAAGTCCCGGTATCCCAGGGTAAAGGACAGCTCCTTTGTTTCCCCTGGCTCCAGCATTACCTTTCTGAAAGCTTTCAGCTCTTTTTCCGGGCGGCACAGGCGGGAATGCTCATCCGTTACATAGATCTGAACCGTTTCTTTGCCCTTCACCGTTCCTGTATTGGTCACATCCAGATGAATTGTGACACCTTCGCTGTCTTTAAACTGTGTTTTTTCTGCCCGCATATTCGAATAGGTGAAGGAAGTATAGCTAAGCCCGTGGCCAAAGGGGAAGAGAGGTTTTATTTTCTTCTTCTCATAGTAGCGGTATCCCACAAAAATTCCCTCGCCATAAACGTGATGGCCGCACTCTCCCGGGAAATTCAAATATGTGCTGGTATCCTCCAGCCGCTTTGGAAAGGTCACCGGCAGTTTTCCAGAGGGATTCACCCTGCCAAACAGCACATTTGCCACTGCCTCCCCGGCAGTTTCTCCGGCCAGGAATTGTTCTACCACTGCTCCGGCATTTTTCAGCCAGGGATCCATGGTCACTGCATCGCCATTGCTTAACACTACGATAATATTTTTCTGTACCTTAGCCGCCTCTTCAATCAGACGGATGTGAGAGGAGTCGATCTCCAAATGCTTCCGGTCAAATCCTTCCCGATCGTAGGCCACCCACAGGCCGGCAAAGATTACTGCTGCGTCTGCCTTTGCCGCCGTTTCCCGGGCTTCCCTTAACAGTTCTTCTGAAGTTTCATTTTTCAGCTCATATCCTTTGGCATAAGTGAGATGGATGAGTCCGTCTGCCAGGCGCTCCATCTCCTCATAGGGAGAGCTGATCCGGATGGGGTTAACCAGGGTGCAGCCTCCTCCCTGATACCGGGGTTCTTTGGCAAACGCCCCAAGAACTGCAATATTCTTATACTTTTCCTTTGTAATCGGAAGAAGCTCCCTGTCATTTTTTAGTAAGACGATAGACTCCTCTGCCACTTTTTCTGATAATGCCCGGTGAGCTTCAAAATCTGCCTGATCCGTGAAATGTTCCTGCTCTTTGGCCTGGAAAATTAAGCGCAGAATCCGTTCCACACACCGATCCAGCACCTTCTCTGACAGGCTGCCATCCTGCACTGCTTCTATAATGGACTGATTATTCCGCTTATTTTCCGGCATATCCAAATCATTGCCAGCTTTCAGGGCTGTTACACGGTCTTTCACACCGCCCCAGTCAGATACCACCACGCCCTCAAATCCCCATTCCTCACGCAGGATATGGGTAAGCAGCTCTTCATTTTCCGCCATTTGGACGCCATTTACCTTATTATAACTGGACATTACCGTCCAGGGTTTTGCCTGCTTAACTGCCATCTCAAAAGGAGCCAGGTAGATTTCCCTGAGAGCCCGCTCTTCCACATCAGAGCTCATGTTGATCCGAAGGGTTTCTGCATTATTGGCCGCAAAGTGCTTGATGCTGGTGCCTGTTCCCGTTTCCTGAACTCCTTTGATCAAGCTTTCTGCAATGGCTCCGGTAAGATAAGGATCCTCAGAATAGTATTCGTAACCCCGGCCGCCAAGGGGGCTTCTCTTAATATTGATTCCTGGAGCCAGCAAAAGATTTACTTTAAAATACTGGCACTCTTCCCCCAAAGCCTTTCCCATGTCCTTCACCAGCTCCTGATTCCAGGTAGCGGCCAAACAGGCGCCGGAAGGATAGCAAACTGCTTCATATTGATTGGTAATAGTAGGGGAATTCTGGGTCAGATCCGTTACCTTTAAGAAATCGGAGGTATCCTGCTTCCGCTCCTGATTCACTGGCTTCATAATCCGCACTCCATTGGAGCCGTCTGCCATCCAGATCGACGGAATGCCCTTCTCCTCTATGGGTCTGGTCTGCCACAGTCCCAGGCCAGAACACAGAGAAGCCTTTTCCTTTAGGGTTAACTCCTTCATGGCCTTTTCTACTTTCTCATTGATCCCTTTTTGGTCATTAAAATCCGCACCAAACATTTTTTCGTTGCCTGTCATTTTATCACTCATCCTCCTGCTTTCAATCATTTTTTCGTCCATATCTCATCCTATCCCTTGACGCCGCTGGATGCAAAGCTCTCAATAAAGTATTTCTGGGTAAATAGAAATAGCAGAATCAGCGGAGCCAGAGCCAAGGTACATCCTGCCATAATCAGGGCATAGTGGGTGCTTTGAGCCTGCTGGAACCGCTGCAGTCCCACAGTAAGCGTTAAAAGCTCCTCCTTATTGCAATAGATCAAAGGATTTATGTAATCATTCCAGGTCCAGGTAAAGGAAAACAGCAGCAGCGTAACAAAACCTGATTTGGTAAGAGGCAGCATAATCTGCCAGAAAATCCGGAAATGTCCTGCCCCGTCAATTTGAGCTGCCTCCGTCAGTTCATAGGGAATCCCTTCATAGTACTGCCGCATCAAAAAGGTATTAAAAGCAGAGAAGATGCCAGGGAGAATCAACGCATAAAAGGTATTATTTAAATGCATCTGTCCGAAATAAATATACTTAGGCAGCAGTGTTACCTGAACCGGAACCATCAGAGTAGCCAAGTACACCCCAAACAGCAGATTCTTCCCTCTGAATTTCAGCCGGGCAAATCCGTAGGCTGCTGTGGTAGAGAGAAATATAGTTCCAGCCAAAGTAATGCCGGTAACAATCAAGCTATTGCGGTAATAGTTAGGAAAATCACTTTTCAGCCACACAGTAGCATAGTTATTCCAGTTCACTGTTCTTGGAATCAGCCGGATGGGAAATTCCATCACATCCACCTCATTTTTAAAGGAAGCGGATACCATCCACAGGAAAGGAAAAATACAGGCCAGGGCCAAAGCTCCCACCAGCAGCGTGGCTATGCATTTCAGCACTATGGTTTTTACTTTTGTTTCCATATTTCCCCTCCTACAGTGTATATTTTTCTTTCAGCTTCACCTGTACGGCAGAAACTGCCATAATAATCACAAACAGCAGAACTGCTACTGCTGATGCGTAGCCGATATTATGCTCCCGGAAGGCATAGTGATAGATACAGTAAACTAATACGTTTGTAGCATATCCCGGGCCGCCCTCAGTAAGCACATTGATCTGGTCAAACACCTTGAAGGAATTGATGGTAGCCAGGATGGATACAAAAAGGATGTGAGAAGCCAGCAGGGGGATGGTGATACGGAAAAATGACTGTAATCCATTGGCGCCATCTACCCGGGCCGACTCATAAACCTCCTTGGACAGCCCCTGGAGGGCCGCCAGGAAAAGAATCATATAATATCCTGCATCATGCCATATGGACATAAGGATGATCCCTGCCAAAGCAGAATTACTCTTAGTAAACCATCCGGGAAGTGATTTCACTCCCAAGGCGGCCAGCACAGAATTCACCGGGCCGCCTTCCGGGTTTAAAAGAATCAGCCATACATAGGCCACGGAAACCATGGCGGAGATATAGGGCATAAAGCACATCAGCCGCAAAGGCACCTTGCAGAATACATAGTTATTTAAAAGCACCGCAATCACCAGAGCCAGGCTCACCGAGATGGGCACATAGGCGATGGTATAGATCAGATTATTAACCAGCGCAGTTTTCAGACGCTCATCGGATATCATCTGTCCAAAGTTTTCCAGCCCGGCAAACTCAATTGCCGACAGGCCCTGCATCGGGTTCCATTTGGTAAATCCCAGTACCAGGGAAAACAGGATGGGAAGTGCCACAAAGATCAGGATTCCGATAAAATTTGGGATGACAAACAGATATCCGGCCCGCTCCTCCTGCAACTGTCTTCTGGACAGCTTCTGTTTCCTTTCTCTCATGCTTATGTCCTGTCCCTTCCCTTATTATTCCTCATTGGCAATGGCTTCATTGGTAATTTTCTCAATCTCCGCCAAAACCTGGTCTGCTGATTTTTCTCCGTTAAAATACAACTGGGTCTGTTCCTGCATAGACTGCTGGTATTCTGCCGCCGCCAATCCAGTTGGCTTCTGGCTTACTGCTGCCATATCTTCAAACAGCACCCGTACATCTTCTATCTCTAATCCGGATCCCTCAATAAAGTTTTGAATCAGGCTGTCATTATATGCCAGCTTGTAGGAAGGATAATTTCCAGTCCCGGCGATCCGGGCTGCTCCTTCCTCTACCATGTAACGGATAAACTGCCATGCTTCTTCTTTATGTTCAGAATTTGCCGGAATCGCCAGGATGGTAGCTGCTACGCTAAAATTATTCCTGCTCTCTACTGTTTCATCAAACCTGGGAATCGGCGCCACGCCAATAGAAAAATCGTGAGGATAATTTTCCTGATCCTTGATATTTTGGACAATCCAGGAACCTGCCTGAACCATAGCACATTTGCCTCCTAAGAATGCAGAGGCCTGGCTGGCCTTTGTGGCAATAATCTGGCTGAAGGAAAGCTGATATCCCAGGTCGTCCATTTCCTTCCTCCGCTCCAGGGAAGTCTTAAAGCCGTCTGCCATAATATTGCATTTTCCATCCTCTGTGTACCAGGGAGATACCTCATTGCCTACCGGCGCCCACTGTCCGTTAAATGTGTGGGTGTAAGTTCCATAAATCTTAGAATCCCCCTGGCCGCTGGTAAGCTTCCTGGCAGTTTCCATATATTCTTCCCAAGTCCAGGACCCGTCCGGATAATCCAGACCGGCAGCATCAAACATATCCTTATTGTACCAAATTCCCTCTACTGTGGACCGAAGGGGATAGCCGTAGATCACGCCGCCGTAGCTGGCATACGTTAAAATATCACCAAAATTCTTTGTCATATCAATGCCGTCCCTTTGGATAAATTCATCTAACGGCGCATACATTCCATTCTTCATACGCAGCATTTGCTCCCCGTCAGAGCCTGGCATAACATCAATCTCTCCGCCGCCCATAGCCAGAATATCAAGCTGGGTCAGCTTATCCGACCCATTGTCCGGGATAGCGTGATACTTCACCTCAATGTCCGGACTAGACGCATTAAAATCATCTATAATCGTCATATCCATAGGAGCCCAGTCATAGTAGTGGATTACTGTCTTTTCCCCAGAAGAAGCGGCTTCCTTGGCTCCCTCATCAGAAGATTCTGATCCTTTCTCTGCCTGGCTGGTTTCTCCAGAGCCTCCATTACCGGTCGCCCCCCCGCCTTGACATCCGGAAAGCATACTGGCCCCAAGAGCAGCTGTCAATGTAATAGCTAAAATTTTTTTCATTTTTACTCCTCCTTTGACTTCCTTTGTCTTATATCTTTATTATAACTGCACAAATTTTTTCCACAAGGAGGCTGATTTTATATATGTTCTGCTTTTTTCATCACATAATAAAATTATTTCAGATTTCTTCTGTTTTTTTTAGAGGAAAGGTAATGATAATCTCTGTCCCCTCTCCTAGCTGACTAAAAATTTCCAGACTGCAGGCTTCCCGGTAACACAGGTACAGGCGGCGCATAACATTATAAAGGCCTATGGACTTGGTTTCCTTATACTCTGTTTCTCTGGCATCCCACATCTGCCGCAAATAAGAAAGTTCTTCCTCCGCCATGCCTCTTCCCGTATCCTTCACCGAAATCACCAGATCCCCTTCCTCCCTGCAGCACCAGATCCGAATGGTTTCACTAATATTTTCTACCTCCAGTCCGTGTTTGATGGAATTTTCTACCAGGGGCTGAAGGATCAGATTCATCACCTGGCAGGAATACAGTTCCTCCTCCACATCCACCACACAGGTCAGACGAGAACCGAATCGGAGTTTGGACAGAGCAATATACTGTTTAATGTTGTCCAGTTCTGCCTTTAAGCTGGTAAATCCCTCCTTATTCTCCGTATTGGAGCGAAAGAATTTTCCCAAAATCCGAATCATCTCTGCCACTTCCCGATTTCCATCCATCTGAGCCTTCCAGTTGATGCAGTCCAGGGTATTATAGAGGAAATGGGGATTGATCTGCATCTGCAGGGCCTGAATCTGGCTTTCTTTCATACTCAGAACCAGCTCCTGATGGATTAATTTATTTTCGTACACCTGATTTGCCAGATCGTGGATCTTCTCCATTGTGTGGTTAAAGGACTGGTATAGATTAGAAAATTCTGTAATCCTGCTGTTCTCCTGAATAATCACATTACTGTGCCTTGCCTGCTTAAAATGCTCCACCAGAACTTTTACCGGAACCCCAATGTTGTGGGACAGCATCAGCCCAATCATGGTAAATGCCAGAATTAAAATCAGGCTGAGAATCAGGCAGACGCTAAATACAATGCCGCCTTCTCTGGTAATCTCGGAACGCTTGGTAAGACAGACATAGTTCCAGCCCCGATCCTTAATCCGCTTCTCTGTCATCACATATTCTGCCCCATCCATAAAGATATAGCCATCTGTCCCTTCCTGGAAGAAAAATGCTTCTCCTACCAGCTCTTTCCTCTGACAACTGATGATCCGGTCATTTTCATCCAAAAGAAAAAAGCGCTTGGTATATACATCCACATCATCTGCCACAATGTCAGAAAACATTTCCGCATCGATGCAGACCATAAGATATCCAAGAGCTTTTCCCACAGTCATAATCTCATCTAATGTATTGTTTCTGCCGCTCTGTGCGGAAAAGATTTTCCGTACAATGGGGATCGTCATTACCTTGGCAGTGGAGGTGCTGTTGGTATCATAACCCATAGGTAGCCACAGGCTTTTTCCATAGGAATTCTCTATCTGAGGAAACCATTCATAATCGGAAATCCGCACATTTTGATCAAAGGGTTCTTTGCTGCCGATAACCTCCCCATCGTTTGAAAAAAGCACCACATTCACGCAGTCGTACAGCGCCCGGTTTGGACGGCTGTTATAAAACAGACTGCTGTTTACGCCAATGCGAACCTGGTCTAAGTCCATGGGTTCTCCTCTGCCATACTCATAGGCGATAAGGATGGACTGGATGTCGCCGTCAAAAGCCAGGGCAGCAGAAATATTTTCCGCCTGGCCGCTTAAATAGTCCGTTGTCTTGCACAACTGAGATACCAGCCAGGCATCTCCCTCCTGAACTCTTTCCCTGGCATTTTTCACAATTCTGGAATAAATACCCAATCCAGACAGACAGATCGTGGTTATAATGGCAGCGATAAAGATCAGGAGCAGATATACCTTCAGTGAAAGTTTCTTTCCCTTTTTGTTCACATTTCCTCCTTTCCCCGGAATCTGGCAATGTAGTCTGCCGGAGAACAATGATAATATTTTTTAAAGGCATCTGTAAAGTATCTGGGATTTTTATAGCCTGTCATCTGGGCAATCTCATAGATACGGTACTTTCTGGACAGCAAAAGAAGGCGCGCTTTCTCCATCCGCACCATCACTAAGTGAGCTTTAAAACTGTGCCCCTCTGCTTTTGTAAAAATCGTAGACAAGTAACCATAGCTGATATTCAGACGGTTAGCCACAGAAGCCAGACTCAGACTTTCATCCCCATATTCCGCCTCGATCATAGATTTTGCCTTTCCGGTCAGAAGATTCCGCATATGATCCGAATGGTTCCGGAGTGACTTTTGAATACTGTCCATATCCTGCCAAAACTGCTCTTTCAAACGCTCTGGCTGCTGTTCGCCATCCATCTGCTGATCCCATTCCTGCTTCCCAGATCCTGCAAACCAGTAAAGTGTTCCGTCATGATCCAAATCAAAATATTCCACCAGCCTGGTAATAATATGGGAATAGAATTGTGCAGTATCTTCTCCTTTGCAGGAGGACAAAATCTGATCCAATTCCTTCATCTGCCGGTCATTCTGGATGATACGACCGTTTTCCAGATGAACAATCATCTCTTTTCGCAGGGCCTCTACTGCCTTCCATTCCTTTAAATACCGCCGCTCCTTTTCTCGTTTCCAACTGCTCTTATCTTCTTCTGAAGATACCTGCCGCTCCCTGTCCAAACTCTGCTTTAGTTTAAGAAAAACAGCCTCTACTTCCTCCTGCCCTAAGGGTTTTAGCAGGTAATCTTCTGCCTTTAACACCAGGGCCTGCTTAACCAGCTCAAATTCCCCATAACCGCTGATAATCACTGCTTTCACATCTCTTCTGTACCCCTTCGCCGCTTCGATCAGATCCAAACCACTCATCTGAGGCATCCGGATATCTGTAAGAATCACGTCTACAGGATGACTTTTTACATATTCCAGGGCATCCATCCCGCTCTGAAAAGTTCCATTTACCACAAAGCCCATCCGTTCCCACCGAATCACCCTTTCCAGCCCCTTGCGGATCAACTCATCATCGTCCACAATAATCACTTTATACATACCCCTCTCCTCCACCTGTGATTTTCACAAAATAGTTTCACTTCTTCCCCTTCTATTATTATAACGAAGGGAATTTCATGCCGCAATGTGGGTTTTTTGATATTTATTCCGATTTTTTCATATGCAAGGCTTGGGTTCTGGAAAATACACAGCCGCAGTAATTTTGGCGGTAAAGGCCATATTCTTTTGAAAGTTCAACAGATCGCCGATACCCGTTTTTTTTCTTAAAATCTGAATTCAAATAAGACACCCCGTAGCATTTTGCCAGCTCCTCCCCGATTTCATTCAGTTTATCTGCATTTTTTAGAGGGCTGATCGAAAGGGTTGTTGTAAAATAGTCATAGCCCCCTGCTTTTGCTTCCTTGGCCGCCTCCTCAAGGCGCAGCCGGTAACACAAAAAGCATCGTTCCTCTCCTTCCTTATCCGATTCATGGCCCTTTACAGATTGATAAAACCGTTCCGGATCATAGCTTCCCTCTAAATAAGTTATGGTGTGCTTAACAGGCATTTCGGTAATAAACCGTTCCTGCTCATCTGCTCTTTTCCTGATTTCCTCAGGCGGATAAATATTGGGATTATAATAAAAGACTGTGATATAAAAATACTGGGACAGGTACTCCAGCACATAGCTGCTGCAAGGCGCACAGCAGCTATGCAGCAGCAGTCTGGGCGTTTTTCCTTCCTTTTGACAGGTATGAATCACCTGCTCCAGTTCTTTTTGATAATTTCGCTTATTCATTGATTTCTCCTTTAAAACGCTTCAGCAGACAGTTTCCTTAAGCGCAAAGTGCGCATCCCCCGGAGGTTTTTTGCTTTATAGGAAGCAAAAAAGCGCTGCAAAACCCAAAACCGGGTCTGCAGCGCCTGTTCTTGTCCTGCTATTTTCCTGAAAATTTTATTCTGTTTCAATTACAGAAAATCCCGAATCCGTTTGCTTCTTACCGGATTTCTCAGCTTCCGCAGGGCTTTGGCCTCAATTTGGCGAATCCGCTCACGGGTAACGTTAAATTCTTTGCCTACTTCTTCTAATGTTCTGGGATGGCCGTCTTCCAATCCGAAACGCAGTACAATTACCTGACGTTCACGTTCTTTTAAGTCGCCAAGAAGGGAATCGATATGCTCTCTCAGCATTACGGATTCCACGTTTCCTTCTGGTGTTACCACATTGCTGTCTGCAACAAAGTCACCCAGATTGGAATCATCTTCCTCACCAATGGGAGTTTCTAACGATGCAGGCTCTCTGGCAATCTGCATAATCTCCATTACCTTATCCTCAGACATCTCCAGGGCATCAGCCAGCTCAGCTACCGAAGGCTCATAACCCAGTTCCAAAGTCAGCTTTCGCTGCATCTTGGACATTTTGTTAATTGTTTCGACCATATGCACCGGAACACGGATGGTTCTTGCCTGATCCGCCAATGCCCTTGTTACAGACTGACGAATCCACCAGGTAGCATATGTACTAAGCTTGTACCCTTTTGTATAGTCAAATTTTTCTACTCCTTTGATTAGCCCCAGATTTCCTTCCTGCACCAGATCCAGGAAACTCATACCCCTTCCAGTGTAGCGTTTGGCAATACTGACCACTAATCTTAAGTTGGCTTCAATCAGACGTTCCTTGGCATACTCGTCGCCCTCAGCTTTTCGTTTTGCCAGCCTCAGCTCTTCTTCAGCGCTTAAAAGAGGAACTGTACCAATTTCTTTCAGATACATGCGGACCGGATCCTCAGTTCCGATTCCCTCCAAAAGATCCACTGCATCCAAATCAATATCCAGCTCTTCATCTTCTGCATCTTTCATGAAGCTGTCATCCGAGTCATCCAAAAGCAGCGGATCTTCAGATAATGCATTTTCATCAAATACCGGGACCACGTCGATGCCGCGGTTCTCCAGGTAGCTATAAATCTGGTCCATTTGCTCAGGAGTCAAGCTGTCGCCTGCAAAGAAATCATTGATTTCCGTTGCATCCAAGGCATTATGCCTGGTTTTTGCGAACTCAACGAGTTTGCCCAGCTTCTCTAAAAAATTGTCTTTTTCCACTTATAACGTCCTTTCGTTAAGAAGTCTGTAAAAACCTACACAACTTTCCATTATATACGAAAATGATTTATTTTTCAACATTTTTCTCATATTATGATAAATTTAGATTTTAGACTAAATTTATTATATTCATCCGCTCCCGAAGATTTATAATCTCTACTTCCGTTCTGCTGCCGCCGAACTCACCGTCTAAAACCCAATCCACAGGATCTTTGGATATAAACTTCAGCCTGCTGGTTTTAAACTTATATACGCAGTCATTCGGTTCTTCCTTTAAAAACAGATAAGAGATAATGCTGCTTAAATCTTTGGGCGCTCTTGGCTTCCGAATCAAAAGGACTTCGAATTCACCGTCATTTAAGGCAACGGATTGGGTTACCAGACCTTTAAATCCGCCTACACTGATGGTATTGGTCACCATCCCAAAGACAAACTCCTCTTCTAAGGCCTGTTCTTCCCACTCGATTCGCATCGGATATGCCTTTAACGCTGCCAGACTTTTTACTCCCTCCAGTACATAGGCCTGATGGCCAAGAAGGTTCTTTTTATCCTGGGGCGTCTGATAAGACACCTCCGTAAACGCTCCAAAGGCTGCAATGTAAATAAAATAACTATCATGGCAGAAACTTCCAATATCAATAGGATAAGGCCTGCCTGACAAAAGGTTCTGCGCCGCCTCCATCATAGCTTTCGGGATCTGCAGGCTGGAAGCATAGTCATTGGTGGAACCTGCCGGAATATATCCAATGCATGGAGGGTTCTCAAGCTGAACCAGCCCGCTGATAATCTCGTTTAATGTGCCGTCGCCGCCGCTGCATACTACCAGATCCATCCCTTCTCCCCACTGTTTGACCATTTCTGTGGCATCTTTCGGCTTCTGGGTAATATGGATCTGAATCTGGTACTGGGCACCGGAAAACAAATCCAGAATCTCAAGCAGTTTATTACGGATTTGTTCCCGGCCAGATCGGGGATTTACTATAAATAGCATTTTTTTCATAATAAGGAACCGCCTCTTTTCTTTATTTTGCCTTAAAAAGGGCTTTCCTATACGCAAGAAATGCGTTAGGAAGGGGATATTTTCCTTCTAATTCCTGAATATCAGCTAAAACAAAGGATTCCGGCTGGGAATTTCCAATCCGGATCCGGTATCCAACCATATGCCACTCTACATGGGAAAAGATATGTTTCGCCTCTCCAAGAAACTCAACCTGCTGGATCTGCTCCTCTGCTACCCCTAAAATCTGAAGTATATTTCCAAATTTTAGAGGTTCTTCCTTGATACATTCCAGCTTCACATGTCCTTCTACATTAGGAAATTCATAAAGCGAAGCTAACAGCCCCTGATCCGACCGTTTTCTCAAAGCCACCCATTCCTTCTCTTCCTTTTGTCCGCTGATTACAAATACTGTTTTTTCTTCAATCTTTCTGCCCTTTTTTGAGGATTTTACCGGGATTTCATCCCACAGCCCCTTTTTCCTGGTTTTGCAGAGGGAAGCAAGGGGACAAAGGCTGCATTTAGGCGCTCCATTTGGAATACATACCAAAGCGCCTACTTCAAAAAGTCCCTGATTAAAAAGTCCAGGCTCTTTTTGCTCCATGGCTGACAGCAAAAGTGTTTCAAATTTCTTTTTTGTCTGGGGTTTTCCAATATCCTGCCGGCTCTCTAACAGCCTGGACAGCACCCGCATCACATTGCCGTCTACTGCAGGGACAGGAATTTTATATGCAATAGAGGCAACGGCCCCTGCTGTATAGGTTCCAATCCCCGGAAGCTTTAATAAGGCTTCATAAGTTTTTGGCATAGTGCCGCCGTATTCCTCCAGCATAATAGCTGCCGCTTTTTTTAAATTTCTGGCTCTGCTGTAGTATCCAAGTCCCTCCCAAAGCTTTAAAAGTTTCTCTTCTTCCGCTTTCGCCAATGCTTCCACATTCGGAAATTGTTCCATAAACCGTTTAAAGTATGGCTTTACTGCCTCCACTCTTGTCTGCTGAAGCATAATCTCGGAAATCCATACCGGATACGGCTCCTGATTGTTTCTCCAGGGAAGCTCTCTGGCATTGGAACCAAACCAGGAAAGAAGCGGCCCTGCTATGGCCTTTACCCGCTCTTCCTCATCCAGTTCCCCATCTTCTGATTCCATAACCGGAAGCCGGCGGTAAAGCTCTTTTACCGGGGAATCCCCTTTATACATATCCATAAATGCCCCTCACAGAAACTTCTCCGGCCACAACCTTTCGAATCTGGCCCTCAGGAAGCTCTACCAAAAGTTCGCCGCCTTTATCAATCCCGCGGCAAATCCCCTGGCAAGGGCTTGCCGGATCCAAAACAGAAACCTCCCGATTCCTGTTTGCCAGCATTTCTTCATACGCTTCCTTTAGTCCTGACAAATCTTTTGTTTCCAGAAATTGTTCAAAATACTGTTCAAACCATTCCATAACAGCAGCAATCAACTGGCTGCGGTTTAGCCGCTTTCCGCCTTCAATCCACAGGGAAGTCGCCTTATCTCGTATTTCCTCCGGAAATTCCATTTGATTTACATTGATACCGATTCCTGTAACAATATAGTGGATCCGTTCCATCTCTGCACTCATCTCTGTAAGAATCCCGCAGATTTTCTTTCCATTTACCACCAAATCATTTGGCCATTTAATCTGTGCCTCTAGTCCTGCCACTTGACATACGGCTTTTGCCCCGGCCATTCCAGCAAGCAGCGTGATCATAGAAGCACAGTAGGGCGGTATATCCGGCCTTAGCAAAAAGCTCATATAAATACTGCTTCCAGAAGGAGAAGACCAGCTTCGGCCCCTCCGGCCTTTTCCTGCTGTTTGGCTTTCTGCTACTACCAAAGTCCCCTCCGGCGCCCCTTCCCTGGCCAGCTTAGCTGCCTGAATATTCGTGGAATCGGTTTCCGGAAGATAAACCAGATGCCTGCCCATCCATTTGGTATTCATCTGGCTTCCAACTTCAGCCTCGGTTATCACATCAGCCACCTGAATTAACCGGTAGCCTTTGTTCCGAACTGCTTCAATTTTATAGCCCTCCTCTTCCAATTGCTTCATCACTTTCCACACTGCTGTTCTGGAAACCCCCAGGCGCCCGCATAAATCCTGGCCTGACACAAAGCCTTGAGCTTCCTTTAAAATGGTCAATATTTTCGTTTTCATTTTTTATCTCCAGATGCTTAAAGCACTGACGGCAGAAAGCAGCACCAGGCTGATTCCGAAAAGCAAAAGTCCTGCCCCGGAAAGCTGTTTTTTCCGGTCCCGCCCACTTCTCTTAATCTTCACCCAGCCATTTACCAGATTTAAAATAGCCGCCAGCATAAAAATCACAGGAAACAGCACAAGATTCCGATCCGGATTCAAAAAAGAAAACACGGCAAGAACTACAATCAAAATTCCCACTGCGATATGAAGAAAATCCAGAAAAAAATCCATGCTCCGGCTGCTCCGGCTGCTGTGTCCTTTTATTCCCTGTTCATACATGGTTATGATTCCCCTAATGTAGCTGCCATTACAGCTTTAATAGTGTGCATCCTGTTTTCAGCTTCATCAAATACCTTTGAGGAAGGCGACTGAAATACTTCGTCTGTTACTTCCATATCCTGGATCCCAAACCGTTCTCCCATCTCTTTGCCGATTTTCGTCTTTTGATCGTGGAATGACGGCAGGCAATGAAGGAAAATTGCTTCTGGCTTTGCCTGTTTCATAACACTGGCTGTTACTTTATAAGGAGTTAAGTCACGGATCCTCTCCTCCCAGACTTCATCTGGTTCTCCCATGGATACCCATACATCGGTGTAGATCACATCTGCATCCCTGGTTCCCTCTGCCACATCCTCTGTCAGGGTAATCGTGGCGCCGGAAGACTGGGCGTAAGCTCTGCACTGGTTTACAAGTTCTTCATTGGGGAAGTAAGCTTTCGGAGCACAGGCTACGAAATTCATTCCCAGTTTTGAACAAACAATCATCAGAGAGTTTCCCATATTATAACGGGCATCTCCCATATATACCAGCTTAACTCCTTCAAGCCTTCCCAAATGTTCCTTTATGGTCAGCATGTCTGCTAACATCTGAGTGGGATGGTATTCATTCGTTAATCCATTCCAAACCGGAACCCCTGCATACTTTGCCAGTTCCTCAACGATTTCCTGTCCAAAACCACGGTATTCGATTCCTTCATACATTCTGCCCAGAACTCTGGCTGTATCTGCAATGCTCTCTTTCTTCCCGATCTGGGAACCGCTTGGATCCAGGTAAGTAGTTCCCATCCCTAAATCATGGGCTGCCACCTCAAACGCGCACCTTGTCCTGGTACTGGTTTTCTCAAAAATTAAGGCTACATTTTTTCCTCTATGAATATCTACCGGAATTCCTTTTTTCTTTTTTTCTTTAAAATCTGCTGCTAAATCCAGCAGGTAAAGAATCTCTTCTGGAGTAAAGTCCTTTAATGTTAAAAAGTTTCTTCCCTTTAAATTCATATGATTTCCTCCTCACGCAATTTAAGTCAAAGCTGACATTTTGTCTATTACTACAAAATTACTATATCTGCAGGACTCTGTCAAGACTTCTCAGCTTTTGATGAATCTTAAGCAGCAATTCCTCTACCGTATATACCTGAAATCTGGAAATTCGCAGCTTTCTTGCCAATAGTTCCAGTATCAGCAGATACATATCTCTGTAATCCCACTGTTCTTTCAGCCCCTCCCTGGCAGCAAGGGCCGGAAAAATTTTCTCTGTGCAGATACGGTATTGGCTGATATCTTCCAGTTGATATTCCTTTAATTCTGGCTCCAGATAACTGGCAAAAAGCTGGATTTCAGACATCATCTTATCAAAATAGTAGGCCTCGCTTTCCGGCCCATAGATATAATACCGCTTTCCCCCTAAACCATACAGGAGCCTTTGGCCGTCCAGATAGCCAAGGGTCATATTTTTTCTGGCTTTTTTTCGATCAAACTCCAAAATCCCCCCAAGCCCCTGGCGGGGCGCAATATGATAAAGGCTTAAATTCTCCGGAACCGTAAAAAAGCGCTCTGTATCCAGGCCGGGGCCATAAATCCGGATCACGATAATATCCTCATACCCCTGGTTTGCCAAAACATCTACCGGAACATTATTCGCCCCTCCTCCGTCGGTGTAACGTTTGCCGCCCAGCTTTTCTGATTTAAAAGCAGGGAAATAGGCGCTGGCTAAAAGCATATCCCCCATCTGGCCTTCGGGCACATCTTTCATATTAATGATCAAGGGTTTCCTGTCTGATATGGAGATAGCTGATACGAAAAGCTCACGAACAGACCCTCGGATTTTCTCTTCATCTACAACCTCATCAATCAAATTCCTTAAAGGAGAGATATCAAAGCCCCTGTCTTTCAGAATCCGTTTGACTTCTGAAAGCAAATCAGTAATCGAGATTGCCTTTAAATCGCCTTTCCTCACATTTTCCATCATCTGGTCGTCAATATCCATTACCTGGGAATATCGAATATTTTCCCAGATGTATTCGGCATGTTCCAAATCATCCATGCACATCAGCGCACCGTTTAACGCCCCTACGCTGGCGCCGGCAATTCCTTTTATCTTAATGCCGGCTTCCCGAAGGGCTTTCCAGGCTCCGATCTGATAGGAGCCTCTGGCTCCCCCTCCCTCTAATACAATACCATACTCTTTGGATAAGTCCAGCTTACAATCCATTCTTTTTCCATCCTTTACGGAACATTTTCCATCACAGAATCATCCTAAGAGGAACCTTCTTTCTGTCAAAGGATTCCCTCAGTGAACTGGAGCGTGACGGAAAGCAATTTTCAGGCACGCTCTAGTGTTCTGTCTGGTTCATATATGGTAAAATTCCGCCGAATATTTTTCTGAGAGTGCTGCTCCACAAACGAAGGCGTAGCGGTGGCTACGTCGAGGCTTGGGGAGTAACGCTGTCAGGAAAATAGGCAAGGAAGTTTGCCTATCTATGAGCCAGACAGAACACTAGTGTTCTGTGATATAAAGAAAAGGAAAGCCGCCCAGATGCCAGAGATCCCCCCCTGGCATCTGTACAGCCTTCTTGTCATTGCCGCCTGTTAGTCCCTGCCTTCACGGCAGTATGCGGTATTATTTTTCTTGTAAGTATCGGTCCTCCAGCATCAAACTGTACGGAAAGGACAAATACATCCTTACTTACTGGAACCAATCTCAGCTAAGGACTTTACTAACCCAGCCACTCCCTGAATCTCAGAAGGTATAATAATTTTTGTAGCTTTGCCGTCAGCCGCAGCCACAAATGCCTCCAGGCTCTTTAACTGAATTACTGACTGATCAGCTCCCGCTTCCTTAATAAAGCGGATACCGTCTGCCTGAGCCTTCTGTACCTTTAAAATAGCCTCTGCCTGGCCTTCTGCTTCCTTAATCTTTTTCTCTTTCTCAGCTTCCGCCCTGAGAATAGCAGCCTGCTTTTCAGCCTCTGCATCCAAAATAGCAGATTCCTTCTTTCCTTCTGCAACAAGAATGGTAGACTTCTTTTCACCTTCTGCCTTTAAGATAGCTTCCCGGCGTTCCCGCTCTGCCTTCATCTGCTTTTCCATAGCATCCTGAATCGCTGCCGGCGGAATAATATTCTTAAGCTCTACCCGGTTTACCTTAATGCCCCATGGATCCGTGGCTACATCAAGTGATGCCCGCATTTTCGCATTAATGGTTTCTCTGGATGTTAAAGTCTGATCTAACTCTAAATCGCCGATAATATTACGGAGGGTAGTTGCCGTTAAATTCTCAATTGCCATAATCGGGTTTTCCACACCATAGGCAAACAGCTTGGGATCTGTTATCTGGAAAAACACCACCGTATCAATCCGCATGGTTACATTATCCTTGGTGATCACAGGCTGAGGCGGAAAATCTGCAACCTGTTCTTTTAGATTCACCTTCTTTGCAACCCGATCAATAAAAGGTATCCTAAAGTGGATTCCTACTGACCAAGTATCCAAATACGCACCCAAACGCTCAATCACAAGAGATTGAGCCTGAGGAACAATCTTAATGCAGGTAGACAGCACAATCAGTACTATCACCAGCACAAAAATAACCGCCATAAAACCGCTTATAAACGTTACCATTCCTTCCATAACAATGATACCTTCCTTTCCTCAATCAGAACGTTTCATTCTAACTTCCTGTATTCCCACTTTCATAATGAAACGAAAGCGAATTACTTCTGCTCCGATACTTCTACCATCAGCTTTACGCCCTGTACAGAATTTATTGTTACCATGGTGCCTGCGGGAATCTTTTCCCCGCCTCTTGCTGCCCTGGCCGTCCAGGTTTGGCCGTTTAAAACTGCCGCCCCGGTTCCTGCTTCATTATCTACCTCTTCTGTAATTCTGGCTTGCTGGCCTGCAATTTCCTCCACATTAGTTTTTTTGGTCCGCCGGTTTATAAACTGCAGCGCCAGCGGCCTTGTAAGAAATAAAAGTCCAAAGGATACAATCACAAATGCCACAAGCTGAATCCGCTTGCCTGCGCCTAAAATACAGAGAACCAGCCCTACCAGGGATCCGCCTGCAAACCATATGGTAGTAAGGGCAAATGTAGCTGCCTCAATTCCCAAAAATACAACAAACGCAATCAGCCATCCCAGTATTCCCATTCCAAGTCCTCCTCTTTTTATGGAATCCTTATTTACAAGTTATTCCATCAGTATAACATACTCCCTTTAGAAACTCAACTTACAATTTCATGACATTTTATGCGGACATACGGATGTGTTACGTTCCCATCCTCCTTCGCTGCCTGGCCGCTTCAAACATCAAAACAGAGGCCGCCATTGCCGCATTTAAGGACTCTACCTGCCCTTCCATGGGAATATGAATCCGCACATCTGCCAGGGAAAGCGTTTCTTTAGTAAGCCCTTTTGCCTCATTCCCAATCATAAAGCCGCATGGCTCTGTAAATTTTTCCATATCATAAGGACGGCTGCCCTTCAGATAAGCTGCAAAAAGGCGAATCCCCCTTTCCTTTATCTGCATACAGGCTTCCTTAAGACTGTCCACATATACAAAAGGCACTCTGGAAGCAGAGCCCATAGCAGACCGGATTACCTTTGGATTATAAAGGTCAGCAGTGGACTCATCCATAATCACTCCGGTAATTCCGGCCCCTTCTCCAGCTCTTAATATGGTCCCCAAATTTCCGGGATCCTGAATGGTTTCCAGCAAAATCAAATTTGCTGTTTGGGGCTGATTTAAAATTTCGTCCAGCGTATAATGCTGCTGTTTCACTAAAGCTAAGATTCCCTGAGGCGTTTGGGTATCCGCCATTATTTTCATTACCGGATCCGATACCTGCTCCCAGCGAAATTTCTTAAGCAGTTCTTTGTGGCTTTCTTCCTGCAAAAAACCTTCTGTTACATAAATGATTTCTGTCTTTTCCGGCTCAAGCTCCCGGCAAATCCGGATTCCCTCGGCCACATATAAATCTTCTTCCCGCCTGGCTCTTGCCTTTTTTGCAAGGTTGGCCACCCGGCGGACCTGCCTGTTTGCTGTACTGTTTATCATATCTCACTTTGCTTTCCTTTATCCTTAAATTGATCAAATGCTGAATCATTTTATCCGTTCTAAGTCTTCCAGCCAAATCCGTTTGCACGCATCACTTGGCAAACGCAAATCACCTCTGGGGGACACGGATACAGAACCTACCTTAGGCCCGTCCGGAAGGCAGGAACGCTTAAACTGCTGGGCAAAAAAACGACTGTAAAATACATTCAGCCATTTCTTCACCGTTTCCTGGCTGTATTCTCCTGCAAACGCCTGGACTGCTAAGCGGTAAATCTTAGAAGGCATATATCCGAAGCGGAGGACATAATACAGAAAAAAATCATGAAGCTCATACGGGCCTACCAAATCTTCCGTTTTTTGTGAAATCTTTCCGTTTTCCGGCGGCAGCAGTTCAGGACTTACCGGCGTATCCAGCACATCTTCCAGAACCTTTGCCAGCTCCTTCTCCCCGCAGGTATCTGCAAAATACTGCACAAGATGACGAACCAGCGTTTTGGGAACGCCTCCATTGACTCCATACATAGACATATGGTCGCCGTTATAAGTAGCCCACCCCAGAGCCAGCTCTGACATATCGCCGGTTCCAATCACCATACCGTTTATCTGATTGGCAATATCCATCAAAACCTGAGTCCGCTCCCTGGCCTGGCTGTTTTCATACGTGACATCATGGAGCTTTGGATCTTGCCCAATATCACGGAAATGAAGACTTACTGCCTCTTTAATCACCACCTCCTGCAAGGTGGCTCCTACCTGCCCTGCTATTTGGCAGGCATTGTGGTACGTCCGGTCAGTCGTTCCGAAACAGGGCATTGTGATACACCGAATTTGATTTCTGGGAAGTTTTAATAAATCAAAAGCCCGAACCGTAACTAACAAGGCAAGTGTGGAATCCAGCCCGCCGGAAAGCCCTACTACAGCATGAACACAGCCTGTATGCTCCAGCCGTTTCTTTAGGCCCATAGCCTGGATTGATAAGATCTCCTCACACCGTTTTTCCCGTTCCTGCTTATTATGGGGCACAAAGGGCGCCCGATCAATAAAACGTTTCAGGGGCCACAGGTTTTCATTCGATGCCTCTTTTTTCTCCCCTTCCAGCGAAAACATGACTTCCATATAGTTTCCATGAAGGCTGCCGCTCTCCTTCTGTCCCGGAAAGTTTCCTCCGGCAACTGCCTGTTTTTGAGAGGGAAAGGTAGACATCCTTCGCCTTTCGCTGTTTAACCGCTCCAGATCCAAATCTGCAATCACCAAATCATTTGCAAACCGTTTGGATTCCGCAAGGCAGGTTCCATTTTCTGCTATTATGTTCTGGCCTCCGAAAACCAGATCCTGGGTGGATTCCCCTTCCCCTGCATTACTGTAAATATAACCGCAGACCAGTCTTGCCGACTGGCCGCAGACCAGATTACGGCGGTATCCATCTTTTCCCGTTGTTTCGTTGCTGGCAGAGCAATTCACGATTACCGTTGCCCCAGCCATGGCATGGCTGATACTTGGAGGACATGGCACCCACAAATCTTCACAGATTTCTGCTCCTACCACAAGTCCGGCAGTTTCCCGGCACCGGAACAAAATATGGCTTCCCATATAAATCCAGTCCTGAAAATCCGGATCCCAGTTTTCAACTGCCTGATCATTTCCAGGACAGAAATTCCGCAGCTCATAAAATTCTGAATAATTGGGAAGATGTTTTTTCGGCACAATTCCTAAAAGTTCTCCATGGCAGACCGCCGCCGCCGCATTATAGAGCTTCCCGTCCATCTCCCAGGGCAGCCCTACAAAAATCAGCATGTCAATGTTTTTGGACGCTTCCGTAATCAGTTTCAATTCTTCTTTCGCCTTCCGAATCAGCGGAAGCTGCATAAATAAATCCTGGCAGGTATAGCCGGTAAGGCAAAGCTCCGGAAACACCATAACCATTACCTGCTGGCTGGCTCCTTCTTCTATCAGCTTCATAATCTGCTTTCTGTTATATTCCGGATCTGCCACTTTAATTTTGGGAGTTGCTGCCGCAACCCGGATAAATCCATCTTTCATATGCTTCCCTGCTCCTTCTCTTAACTCTTGTTTTGCTCTTAAAGGGTATGCTTAAAACTCCCCTGTTCCCGTCTTTCGGGCTGAGTTTTTAATGATGCTCATAATTACTCCTTAATGGTATCCAGAAACCTATTTCTGCCGGATACAGCTTTAAAAACGGCAGAACTATCCTTTCCGATACGTTTTAGTATACTACATAATTTCCGAAAAGTGAATTTCATTTTTTTGATTTACATTCTGACGGAAATTGAGTAAAATATTGGAGTGCGCTTGTGGAAGCGCTGGATAAAAGTTTATGGTTTGAACGGAGGTGCTACCTTTGAAAATATCCACAAAAGGACGCTACGCACTGAGGATGATGCTGGAATTTGCTCTTAACCCTGATCAATGTACCAAAATCAGTCAGGTGGCCGGGCGCCAGCAGATTTCAGTAAAATATTTGGAACAGATTGCAACCATACTTTGCAAAGCCGGATACATTAAAAGTATGCGGGGCGCCCAGGGCGGCTACCGCTTAACAAAGGAGCCCAGCCAGTATACAGTCGGGCAAATCCTTCGCCTGACAGAAGGCAGCCTGGCTCCTGTAGCCTGTTTAGAAGATGAAATCAACCAGTGCAGCCGCTCCGGCCACTGTGCCACGCTCCAGGTCTGGACAGAGTTAAAAAACGCTATCAATCAGGTAGTGGATCACGTAACATTAGCCGATTTAGTGAAAGAACAGCAGTCTATGCCAGATATCAATTTGCTGTAGTTTTCAGAAATCATCAAAATTTATTTTTAAAAGGAGGAAGAATATACTATGAAATACGAGATAACAAAAGAGTTAGAAACTGGCAATGCAATGATTGACCGTGAGCACCGGGAACTGTTTGGGGCGGTTAACCAGCTTTTAGATGCCTGCTCCAAGGGCCAGGGAAGAGCTTCTATGGATTCAGCCGTCCAATTTCTGCTTCGCTATGTAAATACACATTTTTCCAATGAAGAACAGCTTCAGAGAAATGCCAAATATCCGGGACTGGATTCCCACAAATTATTCCATGCAAATTATAAAAAAACACTGAAAGAAATTGTTTCTAACATTTCAGCCAACGACCCTTCTATGGCTGACTTAGGGGCATTAAACAGACATGTGGGACTTCTCATCAGCCATATCCGAACGGAAGACAAAAAGCTCAGCGCCTTTTTAAAACAGTCATAATGTTTTTTGGAAAGGATTTTGCTGAAAATGGTACATGAATTTTCCAGAACAGAAATGTTGATTGGATCGGAAGGGTTAAAACGGCTTAAGGAAAGCCATGTGCTTATTTTCGGGGCAGGCGGCGTTGGATCCCACTGCATCGAGGCTTTGGCCAGAAGCGGAATTGGACGGTTAAGCTTGATCGACCATGATACCGTTTCCCTAACCAACTTAAACCGCCAGTCTATTGCCCTTTACAGCACGATTGGCCAAAAGAAAACGGAAGTAATGAAAGAAAAAATCTCCGATATTTCTCCTTCCTGCCAGGTTTTTACATGGCAGGCATTTATCCTGCCGGACAACTTAAACCTTATAATGAATGAGGTCATCGCTGCAGCCGGGCAAAGGCCGGATTATATCGTTGACGCCGTCGATACGGTATCTGCAAAGCTGGCCATAGCAGAATACGCTGTAATAACTGGAATTCCGCTGATTTCTTCCATGGGAACCGGCAATAAGCTCCATCCAGAGCTGTTTGAAATTGCAGATATTTCGAAAACCAGCGTATGCCCTCTTTGCCGTGTTATGCGCAGGGAACTGAAAAAACGGAATATCCGTTCCTTGAAAGTCCTCTACTCAAAAGAACCTCCCATTACTCCTGTTTTTTCTGAAGAAGACGGCGGAACCAGGCGCTCAGTTCCTGGAAGCATCTCCTTTGTCCCTCCCGTTGCAGGGCTTTTGATAGCAGGGGAAGTAATCCGCACATTATCCAAAACAGGTTAAATCGTCAAAACCGCAAAAATGGGAGCTGCCTATCCCCCACAGAAAGCAGCTCCCCGGTCACGTTCAAAACCGTCACACTATTAGTTTTACACTTTGGCATCCCCATACCAAAATATTGTGTAAGGCACCCCGTTGTGCTTCTTACGAGAAACAATATAGCACTTTTTTACATAAATGTCAATATTTTTAATCAAATTTTATATAATTACTCCAAAAAATTGTTACTGTTCACAGATACCCTGTGAATGTGACCGCATATGCCCATTTAAAATCGCCTGGCGGCCATGGGGCATATGCTTTGCCGCCAAAACTGTACTGGCTCATGACGAATCAGCGTGGTGATTCGTCATGATGTGAACAGCATCAAAAATTTCAATTCTATTTTTTCGTTTATCTCCTTCCTGTCTTTTTTCATAATTTCTTTTAAGCCGGACATACTAATTTTGATATAAAAATATCACTTACCCTCATAGAGTGCTGTCTGGACAGCACTCTATGAGGGTATCACCGATTGAAAGAAATTTCCCGACGAGGAGGATCCTATGAATTTTTCTACTGATTTATCCAGCAATATTGAGCACTTAAAAAGTACCTTGCAGGTGGAAACATGTTTTGACGTTGTTTACAGAGTAGTGGAAATCGGCGGGCGGAAAGGATGCCTGTTTTTTGTAGACGGACTTACCAAAGATGAAGTTCTGTTAAAAATTCTCCAGGTATTCCAGTCAGTCAAACCGGAAGATATGCCAAACGATGCCCACGGCTTTTCCAAAAAGCACATTCCCTACGGGGAAATCGGCTTAATATCGGATGAAGAAACTGCTGTTGTTCAGCTCCTAACCGGTATTACCTGCCTGTTTTTAGACGGTTACGATCAATGCCTGACCATTGACTGCCGCACATATCCGGCCAGAGGAGTGGGAGAACCGGAAAAAGATAAAGTCATGAGAGGCTCCCGGGACGGTTTTGTAGAAACCTTAATATTCAATACTGCACTGATCCGGCGCCGAATCCGGGATCCTAAGCTGACCATGGAAATCATGAATGCCGGGGAAAGCTCCCACACTGACATTGCTATCTGTTATATGCGTGGACGTGCTGATGAAAAGCTGCTGGCTGATATAAAGAAACGGATTGAACACCTCCATGTAGATGCACTGACCATGAATCAGGAAAGCCTGGCTGAATGTATCTATCCTCATAAATGGTACAATCCTTTCCCGAAATTCAAGTTTTCAGAACGGCCGGACACTGCTGCTGCTTCTATTTTAGAAGGAAATATTATAATACTGGTAGACAATTCTCCTGCTGCCATGATTCTTCCCTCTTCTGTATTTGATATTATTGAAGAGGCAGATGACTATTATTTTCCGCCGATCACCGGAACTTACCTGCGGCTTTCCAGGATGGCCATCTCCCTTCTTACCCTTTTGTTAACGCCCCTTTGGCTGGTACTGCTCCAAAATCCGGAATCGATCCCTTCCTGGCTTGAATTTATCCGCTTATCCGATCCGCCCCATGTGCCTGTATTTTATCAGCTTATTATTCTGGAATTTGCTATTGACGGCCTTCGTCTGGCTGCAATCAATACTCCCAGTATGCTGACCACGCCTTTAAGCGTGATTGCCGGTATTGTATTAGGAGAATATTCTGTAAAATCCGGATGGTTTAACAGTGAAACCATGCTGTATATGGCCTTTGTAACGGTAGCCAATTACTCCCAGGCAAGCTTTGAACTTGGCTATGCACTTAAATTTATGCGGATCCTTCTTTTGGTTCTCACTGCCTTCTTTAACTGGTATGGTTTCTGGACAGGACTTGTGATTTCAGCCTGTGCCGTTATCTTTAACCGGACCATTGCAGGGAAAAGTTATATTTATCCGTTAATTCCTTTTCATTTCAGCGAGATCAAAAAACGGTTCCTCCGATGCCGTCTTCCTCACACAGAAAAAGGATAAATGAGAGCCAAAAAAAGCGGCTGCCTGCCTTTCGGCCTGCAGCCGCTTTTTTGCTGTCCATTTCTGCGCCCATAAACCAAACGATTATTTTTTGATAAAGTCTTCCCGCATAGGTGTAAACACATCTAAAAGCATAGTATCTTCCAGTGCAACTACCCCATGTATTACGTTAGGCGCTACATAATAAGTATCTCCTGTTACCAGTACCTTGTCTTCCTGGCCGTCTTCCTGATACAGCAGAGAGCCGGAAATCAGATAACCGATCTGCTCATGAGGATGGCTGTGCTTTGCGCCTACCGCCCCCTTTTTAAACTGCAGTTCCACAGTCATCAGGTTCGGCGAATATGCCAGAATCTTCCGCTCTACCCCTTCCCCAGCCGGCTCTAATGGAATATTTTTGTTTTCTACATACATATTGCGTTCCTCCTTATTTTACAGTGCATCCAAAATCCCTCTGGACTTATTAACGGTTCGTCTATTTTACCATAAATTTGTTTAATATTCAATGCTATGCAAGGCGTGAAAAGCCTTGATTTTCCAAAGGTTCGATATATAAGTCCCTGCTAAACTGTGTCAGTTTTTGTGAGTGTTTGCAACAAATTTGCATCACCAAAATTCACCAGGTTTTTGCACTCCTCCATCATTAGGTGGCCGAATTCGTTTATGATGGTCATTGTCTGCACTCCGGAAGGTGTTTCCATTTCGGCAACACCATTAACAAAATCACTTCATCCTTTTATTTCAGATCAATATAAAAATTGTTATCGTCCTGCCATGTGAAACATTCAAGTTCGCTGTCCATGTATTCCAGAACATGATCCTGATACCAGTTTCCATGTGCAAGTACACGCATATCAGGATTACGAACCCAAACTACTGTGTTATCGCTGATAAGTCCTATTCCTTAATGTCATATCCCTTACCATCCCTTCTTTTTTGGTTTCATTTTTGTTCCGTTTTGTTGCTGTTAAGACTATTGTGTGTGATAAAAAAGTATATACCAAGCTTTTTTGTTGTTTTTAGCGCTTTTTGTTGACGTTAGCACTTTTTTGTTGCTACAATTACTAATTGAAAGGTAGTGATGCTTTTGAAAGATAGCATCAAAAAACTAAGAAAAGGATAGATTTAACGCAACAAGAATTTGCTGATAGGATCGGCATTAAAAGAAATTCTTATGCAAATTATGAAACTGGGAGAAATACCCCTATAGATGCTATAATTCTTTCTATCTGTCGGGAATTCAACGTCAATGAAGAATGGCTCCGGGACGGGACTGGAGAGATGTTTGCAGAATTGGATGTGGAAGATCAACTCATGGCATGGGCTGGAAAGGTGATTGGTGGCCACGATTCCAAATTCAAAAAAGATTATTTGACTATACTTTCAGAGTTAGGCGAACACGAATGGGAAACGCTTGAGAAGATGCAAAACATTCTCCATAAGTCCCAAGAAAAGAAATAATTTATACCATGACAATATAATATGCTTACCCGGGCAGCCGGGGGACGTGCTCTCATCCGTTCCGAGTCTTGCGGAAAGGGGTGATTATTATGAGTACATATGAGGAATTCATGGTTATACTGACAGTCGCTCTTTTGATTGTGGGAATTCTGAATTTGAGAAATAAGAAATAGCCGTCCTGCTCACTGGCAATGATCGGACGGCTATTTCTATATGCCTAACTTAATTATTCGCCGGGCCGGGTGACTTGCACTCACCTTCCGGCTGTCTTGTTAAGCATATTATATGTCATTATCTTTAATTTTTCAACTACTAATTTTGAACCGTCCTGCCATCTGCAAATGATAGGCGGTAACACTCATATAAGCCTTATATAACGATTTTAACCGCATAGCCCTATAAAAATACCAAATAATTTCGGTTCTATAAGCAAACTGTCAGGAAACCGCCGCAAACCTTACATTGTACGGAAGCCGAAAGAGAGCGGCGGCTCCGTAATTGTCGGCTATGCGGCAACCCGTGAAGAAGGGCTTGCAATGCTGGCGGCATATAACGCTAACCCGTGGGACGTGGACAAGGTAAAAATCACGCCCTCACACAGCGTTTTTATTCGTTTTTGTATTTCTCCTTTTTTAATATCACTGATTAAATCTTTTAATAACGGAGTTTCTGTACTTAGGCGGCTAGTGTTCTGACACATTTGCTCTCATAAATTTTATCATTCCTTTCGCTTCGCTCAAGGCACAAACAAGACATGAAAAAGTTTGTTGTACCTCCCCTCCACTTCGTTTATAATATCCTTGGG
>JAAWIS010000023.1 GCA_022796475.1 Lachnospiraceae bacterium
ATATTTTCGCTGTCAGATTCCATTTCTCTTTCTTATTTCATCATAGCAACTACATCACCCGCCAAACCACTCGTTCTATTTTGTTACAACCATATGTACTGTTGATTTACTAATGCCAAATTTTTTCGCCGTCTGCCTTACTGTCGCATTGTGGTCTATAATATAATTCGCTATGGCCACCGCCCGCTCTTCAATATACTCCTTCAAGGTGTTCCCCCTGAATACGTTTTTACCATCATATGCAGCAGAATGGCAGAATATGAGATTTTGAATGTGCCCTTTTTCATCTATTCCAAAATCCCTTTCCTAACAATGCAGCTTGCCAAAAGGGATTATTTGCTCTGGCTGTGCCGGGTGGGGGCTAAGAAATTTTTCCATCCAGATCATGTCGTACCATCGTCCAAATTTGTAGCCGCATTTTTCAAATCTCCCCACAAGCCGGTATCCCATACGTTTATGGAAATTCATGCTGTTATGATCTGCATATTGATCTTCCTTCTCCGTATAGGCAATACATGCGTTCAGATTCAGAATATGCTGCCGTTTTAATATGTCTTCCAGCGCCTGATAAAGTGCTTTTCCGCAGCCCTTTCCAATCTGCCCCTGCTTCACATAAATGGAGGTTTCCACAGACCAGTCGTAGGCTTTTCTGTTTTTAAATTCTGATGCATAAGCATAGCCAATGAGTTCTTTTCCTGACACAGCTACAAGATAGGGATATTTTCGAAGAATGGTTTCCACCCTCCCCAAAAATTCTTCCAGGGAGGGTGTTTCATACTCAAAAGAAACTGCTGTATGCTCTACGTAAGGACGGTATATTTCAAGAAGCTTTGGCACATCAAAGGCCTCTGCCCTGCGTATTATAATCGGTTCGTTTCCTGAATTCACAAAATATGTCCGCCTTTCTCTGTCAGCAGGTAGCGCCGCCTTTCAGATGCTTTTCAGATGCAATATTTTCCGCCTTTCGAATCAGCAGATCATCTGCCAGAAGCTGCTTTTGTACTTCTTCAAATCCAATCCGTTCTACAGTATCAGCAAAACGTTCTCCTGTAATTCCCTGCTCCCGGAACAGAAGAATCGCTTTCTCAACAATGGATAATAATTCTTCTTTATCTGTAAAAATGGGATCCAGATACCGTCCGATCGCCAGTTTCTTTCCCCAACGGCCGCCGATGTAAAGCCTGAAACCGTTGGTGTAAGACTCAATGGCCCCAAATGGACAGCTTCCTACACAGCGGCCGCAGTGATTGCAGTGATTCTCATCAATCGTAATCTTACCCTCTGCAACCTTTGCAATTTTAATCGGACAGCTTGCCTCCACCTGGCAGCGGCTGCAGCCTCTGCACTTTTCCAAATCGATCTGGGGGATCCTCTGGCCGATAATTCCCAAATCATTCAGATCCGGCTTAACACAATTATTCGGACATCCTCCCACGGCAATTTTAAATTTATGAGGCAGCTTCACCCCTGCATACCCGTGATAAAACCGCTCATGAATCTCCTCTGACAGCTCAAAGGTATCAATCAGGCCGTACTGGCATGTGGTTCCTTTACAAGATACCACTGGCCGCACCTTAGATCCGGTTCCTCCTGTTTCCAGGCCGGCCCTAAGCAGATACTCCCTCAGGGGCTGAATATTTTCGAAAGGAACCCCCTGGATCTCCATGGTAAGACGGGAAGTCATGGTTACCTCACCGCTTCCAAACCGCTCTGCTGCCTCTGCAATAGCCTTTGCTTCATCTGCAGTAATCTTTCCATTCCGGGTAATCACGCGGCCGTTAAACCGATCCGGCGTTCGTTTATCTTTTAAAAATCCAAATGCCTTTACCCTGGTTTCTTCTTCCTTTGACACAGGCTGGCAGGTATCCTTAACCACTACATCATTAAAGAATCCTGCCCCTTCCAGAACAGCCGTATTCTGATATCCGTAATAACGAAGGCGGTTCTGAAGGAAATACCCCCTCTTTCCCTTAGCACAGACTAAAAGCAGCTTTTCGTCCTTTTCAATGCCTTCTAATTCTCCTGTAACTTTGCTTAAATCAATATACCTGGCCCCTCGGACAGAAGGCTTCGGAGCTACATCAAGAATCTGGTATCCTTCTGCACATCCGGCAGCGTATTCCGCCGGAGTCATGCTTATCATCGTCCCTTCCAGCTTATTCAGCAGTATATATACTGCCTGCACAAAAGGATGGATTGCGGTAGAAAAAGGCGGCGCGTAAGCAAAATCTGCATTTTCAAAGTCCTCCAGCCTGGCTCCCATGTTGATTCCCATTACCGCAATATCTACCATCTTATCCACTGCCCCGGGGCCAAATACCTGCATTCCAAGAAGCTTATGGCTTTTCTTATCTGCTATTAATTTTGTGGCAAAGAATGATGCATCTGAATAATAATGAGCCTTGTCATCTGTTACCGCAAGAACCGTTTCCACATCATACCCAGCGCTTTTTGCCTGAGCCTCTGTAAGCCCTGTGCGTCCGCAGTTTAAGGCAGGAAGTTTTATGACGCCTGTTCCCAATACTCCTGGATATTCTTTCTGGGCGCCGGCCAAAATCTGAGCCAGGGTCCGTCCTTCCAAGTTAGCCGAAGAGCCCATTGGCGACCACTGCCCTTCCCCAGTTATCCGGTTTACTACCTGCACACAGTCGCCTGCTGCATATACATCCGGCAGATTCGTTTTTAATGCCCGGTCTACAACAATCCTACCCCGGTTCATCTCAATTTGGCTTCCTTCCAGGAATTTCGTATTCGACCGGATTCCTGCCGCCAGTACTACCAGCTCACAGTTTAAAGTCCCGGCTGTGGTTTTCATCCCGGCTACCCTGCCGTTTCCCGTAATTTCCTCTGCTTTGGTTCCGGTAATTACCCGGAATCCCTGCTTTAACAAGTGTTTTTTTCCAAAGTCAGCCATCTCCGGATCCAGGATCCCCTGCAAAATTTGCGGTGCAAAATCAATGACTGTAACGGAAATCCCCTTTTGCTGCAGATTTTCCGCCATTTCCAGCCCAATAAAACCAGCTCCTACCACAACAGCCTTCTTTATCTGGTTTTCTTCTGCATAAGCCCGCACACGGACAGCATCATCCGGAACCCGCATGGTAAATACTCCGGGAAGCTCTGCCCCTTTTACCGGGATTTCTGCTGGAGAAGCTCCTGTGGCAATTACTAATTTATCATAAGCAGCCCATTCTTCCTGGCCGGATGCCAAATTCTTTACCAGCACCGATTTTTTCTCCGGATCCAGCTTAATTGCTTCTTTGCCTGTTAATACCTCTACTCCAGTTAATGCGGCGTATTTTTCCGGAGTATTTACAATCAGCTCCTCTGGAGTTTCTATCATTCCCCCTACATAATAAGGCAGGCCGCAGCCTGCATAGGAAATATCCCTGCTTTTTGTAATCAAGGTAACCTGAATACTTCGATCTTCCCGTTTCAGTTTCGCTGCTGTTTTTGTTCCGGCAGCAACGCCTCCAATTACTAATACCTTCAAGTAACTTCCCCCTCTCCTCTTTTTGTTTTTTCAAAAACCTTTATAAAAGAGTCCGGCTTGCCGGATATTTGCCGCTCCCGCCATACTTTGGCAGTACATATTATATATTATAAATCTCTTTTATTTTATAAGGATCCCTTGTCTGCATCCTTGACAACCAGCGGAATCTGTGACAGCATATTATCAACATCTTCGAACATAGCGCTTTTTGTAGTGCCAAGGCTGTTGGCCCGCTCAATATGAGTAACCACTTCCTGATACTGGCTCCTCATCCCGCCAAAGAAGCTGCTAATTTCCTGGAGCTCCTTCTGGGAATTATCAATTACGCTGGAAATTTCTTCCTGAACCGCCGCTGCACCTTCTGCTGCCGTTATAATCTTATGGAAGCTTTCTGAAGTGCTGTTTACCATATTAATACTGTCGCCCAATGCGCTTTGGGATGCCAGAATACTGCTGTTTAGCTGGCTGGTTCCAAACTCTACATCACGGATGCCGGAATCAACTTCTTTAGTCAGATCCTTTATCTCTTCTGCCAGCTCCTTTACACGCGCCGCAACTACAGCAAATCCTTTTCCTTCTGCTCCTGCCCGCGCTGCTTCAATCGATGCATTAATAGCCAGAATATTGGTTTGATCGGCAATTGCCACAATCCGTCCCATACACTGCTGAATTTCCTTTACAGCAGCCTGAAGCTGCCCAAACATCTCCTCCATGGTACTGTAAGATTTTTCCACTTCTTCAGAGGTGGTTCTAAGTTCCCCAACCTTTTCCTGTGCTTCTGATACGGTCTGGGCAATCTGTTTCCTTACCTGAGCAAATTCTCCTGCTGCCTGATTAATATTGGAAAACGACATGCCAAAATTCTGCAGTTCATTCTGAAAGTTGTCGGCTTCCTTTAATACCCCGGAAAATGATGATTCTACCAGACTTAACTCTCTCAGGGATTCTACCTCTTTTTGAACCAAATCCTTTTGATAATCTTTTAAACTGCCTGTTACGTGCAGTACCGGATAAAGGCTTTTCTCATCATTCTGCGCCTGCCCTGATTTCTGTCGGTTTTTTTTCCAAAATACCATGCTTCCCCTCCTTTATTCAAATACCACGCAAGTCATAGATTGGTTCACGAACCGGTTATTATAATGCTCTCCATATCCTACAAATCCCGCATGACTGCCTAATGAGCTCATCTCCTGCAAATAGGACTGCATATAATTCTGCTCACTAAACAATTTATACCGGAACAGACAGTTTACGGAAAAAACAGCGGATCGTTTTGGAAAATCCCGGCAGATTGTCTGTATCGTTTCCTTTGTAATTGCTTTAAAATCTCCAAGTTCCAGCAAAATCAAAACATCGGAATCATTCACCTGGCGGAAACATGCCAAAGCATTTCCTTCAACGTCTTTAATCGAAATAATGCAGGTATCATCTCCATTTATCTTTCCAAATGGATTTTTAAAGGTTTGGGTTAGGATCTGCTGATCCGTTACATGCAGGATACTCTGATATACCTGTTTTGCCGGTTTCCCGTTCAGGGCTCCGATTATGTATCTTGCTTTATCCGTATTAGAAGCAATAAAGCGATAGTCGCCAAGCTGGTGGTAAATATTTTCTTTGTAAGTTTTTACACGTCCGTTCTGGTTCCGAATCATCCCATAGGCAACGGCGTCCGGATAAATTTTTCCATTTGCTGATACCTTGCCTTTATCGCCTGTTCCGCCAACCAATGAAATCCCTTTACGTTTCAGAACAGTATTAATTGTAGTTAATACACATGCATCATTTCCGCTGCAAAAATCAATGCAAACGGTATCCCGATCTGATCCTCCTACTTTTGCCACATCCTGCTCCAGGCGTTTGATATACTTCACCGGCATTGTTGATACCTGCTCCAGCACATTTGCCGCAGCCGTAACCCCGTCTGTGAATGCGATAATGCCAACCCCTCTTTCCACAATTTTAGTATCGTAGCTCATCCCGATACATCCGATACTTGGGATCCCAGGATAAAGTTCCTCTAATTCCTTTACGTGGGCTTCAAACTGTGTATCATTTGATAACAGCATAATAAACTGGGGCCTGCCAAGCCCCCGGGTTGCTTCTGCCAGATTGCCGCTCTGGCTCATTCCAAAAAACTGCCTCATGTAGTGGCCTCCCTCCTACAAGCTTCTTTTTCTTTTCCTTTTAATATGACCAATATCCATTATACGTTGAAACAAACTGGAGCGTCAATGGTTATTGAAGATATTTCCAGCTATCCTGCCTGGCTTAGCAGGCAGGCTCCCTTCACCCTTTTTTATAACAAAGCAACTGCAAGGGGCTGTTGTATTATCCTTTTATAATGCAACAGCCCCTTTCTTTGTTGAGCACTTATATGAACTTGTTTTAACCTGCAATCATTTTGTAAATTAAACCGTATTCATTCAGCGTTAACTTTAGAAGAATTCAGGTATCATTACCCTCAGCGGACACGGGATATATACTGGAATAAAAGCGAATTTCTTCTATATATTATAATAGTTTCCTTCCTGGCATGTCAATCATTTTATTGTCTATCCCCATAAATTCTCTGTATATCTGACGGAGTTTTCAGACTCCCGCGTGCCGGGAATGACAGAACGGTGCAGAAGGTTTGTGAAGGGAGGAATACACAAGCCGCCCCGCTGCTTAATGACAAATACGAAAGCGTGTCTGAACAGACATAATTTAATCTTACAGTCCATTTTTTGGACAAATATCTTCCAGGCAGCACTTGTCACAGTAAGGTTTGGTTCTTGCTGTACAAATTTCTCTTCCGTGATATACAAGCCGATGACAGAAATCGCTTCCTTCCTTGGCTGGAATGATTTTCCAAAGAGCCATTTCCACTTTCTTAGGCTCTTTGATGCCGTCTACCAGCCCCATCCGGTTAGTCAGACGGATACAGTGGGTATCGGTAACAATCGCTGGCTTCCCGAATACATCTCCCATAATCAGATTCGCGCTTTTGCGTCCCACTCCCGGAAGTTTTAAAAGCTGATCAAACTGATCCGGCACCTTCCCTTCATACTGCTCTTTTAATATCTTCATGCAGGCGCTGATATCTCTGGCCTTGCTGTGCCCTAAGCCGCAGGGTTTTACAATCGCTTCGATCTCCTCAACCTTAGCCTCTGCTAACGCCTCCACACTGGGAAATTTTTGATACAACCCTTCTACCACCACATTTACCCTGGCATCTGTACACTGGGCAGCCAGGCGGACGCTTACCAAAAGCTTCCATGCCTCATTATAATCCAGCGTACATCCTGCATCTGGATACTGTTTTTTTAAACGCTTGATAATTTCCAGCGCCAATTCCTCTTTTTTCATGGTCTGTTTCATTCGTAATAATTCCTTTCTAAGCCCCACCTGCACTCCAAGGCCGCCAAACAGAACAAACTAAGCTCCGGCGCTGGCAGCAAAAAGGCTTTCCGGCAGCCCCTTGGAAGAACAAAGATCCCGGCTTGCCGGACTCCCGCGCCGGAGCGCGTCTGCGTCAGCAGACAGTTTCCTTAAGCGCGAAGCGCGCATCCCCCGGAGGTTTTTTCCTTTCGTAGGAAGAAAAACAGCGCCGGACAACTTGCCGTTATCCAGCGCTTTCCCTTTTTATTATATGCAAACATACGTAAAAATCAAGCCATTTTTTCACCTACATAGTTTACGGATCCTCTTTCCACCAGCTCTCCTTTCAGGTTTACCTGACAAATGGCCTCCAGATTTTCGATTTGATCAAGAATGCAGTCGATGCTTTTCTTAGCCAGCAAATCCACCGGAGCATTATATGTAGTCAAAGGCGGAATCATATACTGGGCCATGAAGATATTATCAAAGCCAACCACCGAAATATCCTTCGGAATTGTAAGGCCGCTTTTGCTGATGCCGCTGTAAATCCCGATAGCCAGAATATCCATTGATGCAAAAAATGCCGTAGGCCTGTCTTCTCTCTCTAAAATCTCCCTGGTTCTTATGTAAGCTTCTTCAATCGTATCCACATCGTAAATAAAATACTGTTTATAGTTCTCAATTCCATACTCTTCCATTGCCCGCTTACAGCCTGCATACCGTGAGCGGAACCTTTGCCGCCCAAAATCCCCAAACATACCTGCAATCTTTGTGTGTCCCTGGTCTAAGAGATACTTGGTCATTAAATATCCTCCGTATTCATTATCAAAGGATACACTGCTGACAGGCTGGGATACCATACGATTCACTAATACCACCGGAATTTTATTGGATTTTTCAAACTCCATCAGATGCTTAATCTCATCCTCTGTGCTCATGCAAAGCAGTCCGTCCACCCCTCTGCTTCCCAACATAGCGATATTTTTTTTCTCATTTTCAATGCTCTCGTTATTGTTGCACAGAATCAGTGCATAGCCTTTTTCTGCCGCATACTTTTCCATGCTTTTCATCACCATCGGATAAAAAAGGCTGTTAATATCCGGAACCAGAAATGCCAGTGTATGGCTCCGCCCTTCCCGCAGCCCCTTTGCCAGCACGCTAGGACGATAATTTAACTCTTCCACTGCTTTAAGCACTTTCTGCCGGGTTTCCTCTTCCACAAACACCCGGTTTGATAACGCCCTAGATACCGTACTTGCAGAAACACCAGCCAGCTTCGCAACATCTTTAATTGTGGCCATAGTTATCTTCCTTTCAACCGTTCTTCCAAAATTTTCCAAACAATCTGTTCTGAACCGAAAATAGCTTCGGCACGCTATCATCTATCATACCGAAATCGTTATAAAAATCAAGAAAAAGTTTTGAAAAGTCAGACCTTATCCTAATCTCCGAAAACTGGAAACAGCTTCATTTTTTCTTCTCTGAACAGTGTGTTTGCCATCTCTTTTAACTGTCCGCTTATGATGGGAGTAAATTCCATCTGATCCAGAATGTCCTTCTTTAGATCTATTCCCGGGGCTATCTCTGTCAGCATAATTCCTCCTTCGGTAAGTTCAAATACTGCCCGCTCAGTCACATAGATAACCTTCTGTCCTCGTTTCCTTGCGTAGCTGCCGCTGAAACTTATCTGGGAAACGTGATTGACAGCTTTCTTTACCCGCCCTTCTGATAGGATAGTCAGGCCGCTGCTGTCAAAACCGGCTCGGAACCCTCCTGCCTTTAAAGTTCCCACAAAAATTACTTTCCTGGCAGACTGGGAAATATTAATAAATCCCCCTACTCCGTTTACCCGCTGTCCAAAACGGCTTACATTTACATTTCCTTCCCGGTCAAATTCTGCAAACGACAGCACTGCCAGATCCAGTCCGCCTCCGTCGTACCAGTCAAACTGACTGGGGGCCTCCAAAATCACTTCTGGATTGTAAACCAGGCCAAAATCGCTTCCGCCTGCCGGGATTCCGCCTGTAATCCCCTGCTCAACGGAAAGCTTCATATACCCGTCAGCTCCTTCCTCATGGATCACAGAAGCCACTCCTGCGGGCATTCCAAAACCAAGATTTACAATATTTCCCTTTTCAACCTCTATTGCGGCCCGCCGTGCAATTACCTTCCGCTCCGTCAGCTCCATGGGCTTAAGTTTTTCTTCCAGCACCATCCGGCACTCTCCGGACATAGCCGGATCGTATTCGGTCATCATAGACTGGCGCTGAGCCGGATCCACAACTACCGCATCCACCAGAATTCCTGGCACACGGATATCAAGAGGCTTTAACGTTCCCCTCTTTACTACCCGTTTGACCTGAGCGATCACCAGCCCTTTGCTGTTTTTTGCCGCCTGTGCTGCTGCCAGGCATTCCGGAATCATGCCTTCCCGCTCAAAGGTTAAGTTTCCGTCTTCATCTGCTGTGGTAGCCCGGATCAAAGCCACACCTACCGGGATCGATTTATACAACAGGTATTCTTCTCCGCAAAGCTCTACCACTTCTGTAAGTTTTTCCACAGAACGGCTGTTCATAGCCCCTGCTTCTACCCGGGGATCCACAAAGGTTCCAAGCCCTGTTTTCGTAACTACTCCAGGCCGCCCGCCTGCAATTTCCCTCGCCATCTGGATCATAGTTCCCTGTGGCAGCACGTAGGCATCAATCTTTTCCTGCCTTGCCAGTTCCTGCATCCTTACAGACCAGGTCCAGTGGCTGCCTACCACCTTTTTTACCATGCCTTCATGGGCGAAGCGATCCACTCCCCCGCCTTCTTTATCCCCAATTCCGGCGCTGTGCCAAAGGTTTAAATCTCTGGGATGGCCATTTTCTAAAAACTCTGTTTCCAGTTCTTTTAAAAAATAGTAAGGTTCATTGATCCCGCCTCCGCCTGCTGCCAGCCATACATTGGAGCCGTCAGGGATCATAGCCGCTCCATCCCGGGCCTTTATTACTTTTTTCATGTATCCTCCATCCTGCCGCTGCTTCTGCCGGCTGCTTCCTAATGTCCTCCTTTTGCCACATAATCGTCAAAAGCTTATTTCATATGATGAAGTTTTCTTACAGTTTCTTAATATGGAACCCGCCGTCAAGATCAATATAATTTCCAGTGCTATAGATAAATTTCTCGCTGCAAAATGCGCTTACTGCATCTGCAATATCCTGGGGAGTTCCCCACCTTGCAATCGGAAATGCACCCTGTTCAATTAAATCGCTGTATTTTTTATGTACCACTTTCGTCATATCTGTATCAATCACTCCCGGGCGGATCTCATACACCTGGATATCCTCTGCTGCCAGGCGATCTGCATACAAGGTAGTAAGCATGGCAACGCCTGCTTTCGATACACAGTACTCACCCCGGTTAGTAGAAGAAACGGTAACGGAGCTGGAACTGATATTTACAATCACGCCGCGGCGGCGGCCCTTCACTGGCTGAGTCAGCATCTGGTTTGCCACCAACTGGGTCATAAACATGGTTCCCTTTGTATTGGTTCCTACAACATAGTCAAAACTTTCCTCTGTCATTTCCAGAAGATCCAGTCTTACCTTGGGCGCAACTCCTGCGTTGTTCACCAGCACATCAATATCGCCGTATTTCTCTACTGCCTGCTTCAGGAAATTTTCCCTGTCATCCTTGCTGGTAGTGCTGCCCTGCACATACAGATAGTCAATTCCCAGACTTTCTAATTCCTTTAAGTTCTCCTGATACTGCTTCGGATCATTGATATCAAGGATTGCCACTTGATATCCGTCCAGACCAAGCTGCTTAACAATCCCAAATCCGATCCCTCTGCTTCCTCCTGTTACAATTGCGGTTTTCTTCATGATAAATCCCCCTTATTGTTCTTTAAATGCTGCCCTCTGCAGAAATGGGCAGCGCTTTTTTGTTTTCGCCTATTCAGACATTTTTATTTTAGCTGCCGGTTTGTTACTTTAGTTCCCCGGACATTTCCTGAGCCCAATGGTCTACCACCATTTTGGGCGCATATACAAACATCATGTGCATGTCTTCCGTTCCTGTATTAATCAGACCATGGGGCAGATTTCGGTCAATATATACGGAATCGCCTTCCTTCACGGTTTCGGTTTCTCCTCCAATGGTCATTTCCCCTTTTCCTTTTATGATCGTATACGTTTCGATGGTTTCATGGCCATGAAGTGGGATGGAGCCGCCGGGATAAAGCACCACATAGCCCTGACAGAAATACTCCCCGTTAATCGCCCCATTTTCTCCATACATCACTCTGGTCCGTCTTCCAGTAGGAAATTCCATCCCTTCAATATCCTCAAAAATATTTATCTTTTTCATAGATTTTACCTTCCCTCATATTTTGGCGGCCGCTTCTCTAAAAATGCGGTCAGCCCTTCAATGGCATCGTGAGTAGTAAACAAAAATCCTAATGTCATCGCATCCCTCTGGGCAATGTCAGTAGGCTGTTTGCCTGCTGCATCGTACACCAGTTTCTTGTCAAATTTCATGGTAAGCGGCGCTTTTGAGGCCAGCTCAACTGCAAGCTCTTCTGCCTTTTGCCGCATCGTTGCCACGTCCTCATACACCTCTGCAATCAGTCCATAGTCAAAGGCCTGCTGGGAGGTAATCATCTTTCCTCTAAGAAGCATATTCTTAGCCCGGCTCTCCCCAATCAGCCTTGAAAGCCGCAGCGTACCGCCCCATCCGGGAATCATTCCGATATTAATTTCCGGCAGGCCAAACTTGGCGTTTGCCGAACAAATGCGGATATCACAGCACATGGCGATCTCCAAGCCGCCTCCTAAGCAGTAACCGTTTACTGCAGCAACTACCGGAATATCCATGGTTTCAATCTTAGAAAACAGCTTATGTCCCACTTCGATCGAATATCTGGATTCCTCAGGACTCATTTTTACCAACTGGGCAATATCCGCCCCTGCCACAAATGATTTCTCCCCGCCTCCGGTAATAATCAAAGCGCGGATCTTTGGATCTGCTATTACCTCATCTACCAGCGTATCCATATACTCTACAATCGGCACGCTGAGGGCGTTTCTGGTTTTTGGAATATCCACCATTAATATGGCATAGTTTTCTTTTTTCTCCAATGTGATTCCTTCTATCATCTTGTAACCCTCCTGTTTTAATTGATTCTATCCATTGTTTTGCTTTCTGCTTTCGGCATCAGCCCTGCTTTATTTCAGTCCCATAATCTCCGGTGAAAAAATCCTGGCATCCATAAGTTTTGGGGCTTTTGGCATCAGCGGCACAAAGTCCATCTGCTCTAAAATATCCTTCTGGAGATCCACCCCCGGGGCAATCTCTGTAAGCACCAGACCTTCTGGAGTCATTTCAAACACAGCACGCTCTGTTACATAAAGAACGGTCTGGCCGCTTTCCCTTGCATACTCGCCGCTGAAGGTAATGTGTTCCACATCTTTTAAGAATTTCCTGTTTTTTCCTTCCTGAAGGATATGGATCTCTTTGTCCTTAATCTCTGTTTTCAGTCCCCCGGCAGTAAAGGTGCCGCAAAACACACATTTTTTTGCAGTCTGAGAAATATCGATAAAGCCTCCGGCTCCTGCTATAGTAGCGCCAAACTTGCTTACATTCACATTTCCGAAGCGGTCTGCCTGGGCTAACCCCAGACAAGTCATATCCAGTCCATGGCCGCTGTAAAAGTCAAACTGGGATGGCCCGTCGATCATGGAATCGGAATTATAGGCCACACCAAAGATCGCTCCGCTGGCCGGAACTCCTCCGATAATCCCCTGTTCAATGGTCATTTTCACATAGTCTGCAATCCCTTCCTCTGCCGCTACCCTGGCTACCCCGTCAGGCATTCCAAAACCTAAATTAATAATACTTCCTTTTTTCAATTCCATAGCTGCCCTTCTGGCAACCACTTTCCTCTGATCCAAAGGCATAGGAGGGATGGCATCTACAGGCATCTTTAAATCTCCTGTTAAGGCCGGGTTATATTCCCCTTCTATCGTCTGCACCTGATCCGGACATACCACCACAGCATCTACCAAGATACCTGGAATTCTCACATTCTTCGGATCCAAAGACCCTGCCTTGGCTGCAAATTTTACCTGGCAGATTACCGTTCCGCCGCTGTTATGCACCGCCTGGGCAATGGCTAAAGATTCCAGATAAGCCGGCTCATATTCCAGGGAAATATTCCCCTCAGAATCCCCGATGCTGCCCCGGATTAACGCCACATTCAGGGGATAGGTTTTGTACCGGAGCCATTCTTTCCCATCCATCTCAATCAGCTCTACTAAGTCTTCCTTCGTTACATCATTTAGCTTTCCCCCTGATACCCTGGGATCCACAAATGTTTTAAGTCCTGTCTGGGTAATGGTTCCTACACGCTTTGCCGCAATCTCCCGGTACTGCAGCGCCACAATTCCCTGCGGCATATTATAGGCCTCAATCTTATTTTCATTTGCCAGCTTCTGCATCCTGGGCGACCATCCCCAGTGGCCGCCTACCACCCGCTTAATCATCCCTTCATGGGCAAACCGGCTGATTCCTCCATTTTCTTTATCGCCGATTCCTGCGGAATGGGTGAGGCTCAAATTCTGTGGATGCCCTTCCTCTAAGAATCTTTTCTCCAGCGCTTCAAACAGGAAATTCGGTTCCATAATTCCCCCGCCATTGCCGGACACTGCAACACTGTCGCCGTCTTTGACCAGTTTTACCGCATCTTCTGCAGTCATAAATTTGCTCATTGCCCTTCTCCTTCCTGACATTTTATTGATAGTATGCGTTTTCCCGCCAATCTCTCCACACTTTTTCAAACCAACTGTCTTCCTCCGGAATCGGACGCACAGGCCTTAAAAAGCACCGGCACCCATCCGGTCGGTATTCCACTTCCTGAATCTGTTCCGACATCCCATTATCTTCCAGAGAAAATGTAAATTGTTCCGGAAGACAGGAAAGAGGCTTTGCACCCTTCGGGTCATAAATAAGATATGAGCCTCTGCTGGCGCCGCCGCGGCGAATGTAATCCCCAATAGCTTCCAGGTAAACCTGCTGGCTTACTAAAAGATCCCGAAGGCGGTACAGCCGTTTTAAATCTGCCGGCTTGCTGATCCTTGCCGTTTCTGCCCGTTTCTGCTGAATCCGGTTCTTTACAAGTGCCTCGGTTACGCCTTCCAGAGAGCGGATATTTGCGCCTTTTTCAGACATCCTGACGCCTAATTCCTTTCGCTCTGCTTGTAAATCAATCTCTTCCCCATGACGGTTAAATGCTTCCATCCCAAACCCTATGGCTTCTTCTATCTGAGCGCCGCAGTACCGTAAGATTCCTTCCTGGTCCATAGCAGGCCCTGTGTATTTATGAGCGATAAACTGGGCTGCCCGCAGACTTCCTGCCTGGCCGGAATTCAGCGCACTGCCTCCTGGCCGGTAAACACCATGGCTTCCGTTTACCTCCCCTACAGGGAAAAGATGGCGTAAGTTGCTTTCCCACCAGCAGTTTCCAGCCAGTCCTCCATTATTATGCTGGGCACATACGGCAATTTCTAAAAGCTCCGAATATAAATCAATATTGTGAGAGCGGTAAAGCTGGATCGCTGCCGGGTTCATGTGTTCTAACCGCTCAATCGGCGTATTCCATAAGCCGTCGGAATTTTTTAAATACGCATACGCTTCCTGGTTAAGAAGCTCTGAGGCAAAGAGGCCGTTTTTCTCAGCTTTCTTCGGGTTCTTTGTATAGTCTAAGAATACCCGCCTTCCCTTAATCACACATTCCTGATAAACAAGAATATCGATCAGGGAAGAGCCGTAGTTCATGGTCTTTCTCGGATCAAAGGGCCACTGATAGCCTTTTAGAAAAATGGCAGTAAGCATACTTTCTGTATCCTTAAAATACTCATCTAAAAACTCTTTCTCGTCGCTGCCGTCTGGCGCTGTAGACACGTATCTGGGAATAACCTGCTGATAGGTGCCGGACAAGTTCCAGCGGAATTTTATAGAAGCCATGCCGTACTGAGATTCTGTCAGGTTTTTCCCTCTGGCGCCTGCACGGAAAGCTGCTCCCATGCCGCCAGTTTGGCTCACCGGATATACAGACGTATCATACATACCGGCTTCACCGCCTACTGCATAGACCACATTCTCAGCAGAAAATATGGTGTACTGGCTTTGCGCCTGAATTTCCCTGCCATTCAGCGCAAGGACACCGCAGGCCCGGCGCTCCGGTTTTGTTTTGCTTTCTTCCTCATCTTTCGTAAGAATCTCAATTACCTGGTATCCTTCAAATACCGGAATCTGATACCGGTCTGCTTCTCTCCAAAGGGCCTCAGTCATAAATTTGGAGGTCAGCGGTCCCGCTGAAGTTCCCCTTTGATTCGGATCATGATCCGTTTTATAACCTACATATTCGCCGCTTCCGTTGCATGGAAATGGCACGCCAATATCCACCAGATGATAAAAACCTCTTACGGAAAGGGCCGCTTCCGCTAAAGCCAAATCTCCGTCCATAGCCTGGCCTTCAAACAACGTCTGTGCCATTTTCCTGACACTGTCCGGCTCACTGCCGCAGGTGGTAAGCTTATAATAGGTCTGCTTGTCAGAACCAGTATTCCTGGAAGTTCCCATAAGCCTCCCTTCTGTAAGGATCCCGATATCTCTCTGACCCTCCTTATAAAGGGAAACCGCAGCATTCAGCCCGGCCGCCCCGCTTCCCACTACTATGGTCTGCAGTGAGTAAAACCCATACTCCTGTCCCCCGATACGGATGGTTCCCTGTTCCATCTAATCTACACTCCTTTCCAGCTGTCGCAAGAAATCGTTTGTACAATCGTTTTCATAGCTATAGCATATCACAAATTATTCGGCTGGTCAATCCTTTTTCTATATAAACTGAACTGTTTTTCCTCTAATTTTCTTCCCTGTTATTCACCTTACGACTGACGTATCCAAATGCCTTGAGTTGAAACGCAGATTTTAAGCGGCGGCACAAAAAATGAACCGCCGCTTAAAAATCCTTTGTTCTGCTTCTTCACGAAAGCTTCCGGAAATATTTTTATTTTTCAAATGGAAGGATTTCAAGTTTCTGTATAAATGTTGCCAAGATCAGTGGCCTGTCCTCTGGGCCTGTCCCTTGTTTCCGGCAAACCACATCAATCATTACCTTATTTTCCTCTGGAATCACTTCGGTTACTTCTCCCCGTACCGTTACTGTATCATTTAACAGTACGGCTGATTTAAACTTAATTTCCTGAGAATACGTAACAGAACCGTCACCGCAAAGCCGGTTCAGCACCGGGCAAATTAACCCTGCTGTCAGCATACCATGTGCAATTCGAGAGCCATACATCATGGTTTTCCCAAATTCTGCACTTACATGCTGGGGCGCGTAATCACCTGATAATTGGGCAAACATCATAATATCTGCCTCTGTTACCGTTTTGGAAAACCAGGCTACCTGACCTGGATGAATATCTGCGATCTCCTTTAACACAATCCCTTCTAAGCTCATATTAGCACTGTCCCCCTTTGCTTTTTTCTGCCGCTAAATCCATTCCTTCAAGGGATACGCCGCGAAGCACTAATTCCCGTTTTTGGTTATAGGCCTCAAACTCCACTGACACCCTTTTACTTTGCTGATCCACTGCTGCCACTTCAGCCCGTATGGTTACCGTATCCCCTGGATAAACGGGTGCTTCCATCTGAAATTCCCGCTTAATCGGATAGGCTCCTGGGGAAAGCAGACGAAAAATCGCGCCTCCAGCCATGGCTCCTATCAGCATGGGATGTGCTACACGCCCGCCAAATCTGGTTTCGCGGCCAAAGGGCTCATTCATATGAACCGGAGCAAAATCTGCAGAAATACCGGCGTATAAGGTGATATCTGTTTCACTGACTGTTTTGGTAAACAGCGCAAATTCTCCTACTTTAAGAGTTTCTACTGTTTTTTCTTCAAACTGCATAATTGCCATATCTGTTTCCCCCTTTAATGTACCCGCATAAGTTCAACAACGGAACCATCCATTACCATTTCGCCTTCCTGGTTATAGCAGGTGGTTCGCACAATCACAATCTTTTTTTCCAAGATCTTTTTCGTAACCTCACCTACAGCCGTAATCGTATCCCCGATTTTTACCGGCTTTAAAAACGTAGATTCCTGAGCGATAGTTACCGCTCCTGGAGATGCGATTTGGGTTGACACCGGCCAGGTGTATGTGGCAAGAAGCATGGTCTGTACCCTGCGGCTTAAGCTTGGAGTTTTCTCTGCAAACTCCTGATTCATGCTCAGCGGTTCAAATGCCCCTGTAATCCCGGCAAACAGGGCCACATCGCCTTCTGTTACTGTCTTGGAAAAGTAGGCCTTTTGTCCCATAGGAATACTTTCCACTGTCTTTTCCACTTCCTTTAGTTCCAGTTCCTTCATATCTGGCTCCTCCTTTATACGCTTTAATTTCATGAAATCGTTTTCACAGCAATTAAAAATTTACTTTACGGCTCTTTCCCGGCGTTTCGGATTGCTTCTACAATGTCCATATAGTCACTGCAGTACTTTTCATAAAGAGGTGCAACGGCCTCCCGAAACCGCTCTTTCTCCTCCTCAGACAGCAAAATTACCTGGCAGCCTTCAGCCCTTACACGCTCCTCTGAGGACTTTTCCCTTTCCTTCCACTGTATGCGCTGATAGGTTGCTGACTCTCTGGCACATTCCCGAATAATCTGCTGATCTTCTTTTGACAGTTTATCCCAGGTTACCTGGGAGGCTAACTGCATCTCCGGCACCCGGGTATGCTCATCCAGGATATAATACCCTGCCACCTCATAATGCTTTTCTGATTCATAAGATGGCCAGCTATTTTCAGCTCCGTCGATTGTTCCTCTCTGAAGACTGGAATATACCTGATCAAAGGCTGTGGGCACGGCCTCTGCTCCCAGACTTTCCATTGTATCTTCCATCAGACTTGACTGCTGAACCCGGATCCGCATTCCTTTCATATCTTCCAGGCTTCGGATCGGCATATTAGAAGTGTAAAAATTCCTGGTTCCTCCGTCATACCAGGCAAGGGGCTGTATGGGAATCCCTTCAAAAAATCCAATAAAGATTTCCCCAATCTCTCCGTCCAGAACCTTCCACATATGTTCACTCCCGGTATAGATATAGGGCATCTGAAGTACATTCAGCTCCGGAACAATTTCTGACAGCGGAGATAATGACACCCTGGTAAAATCAACTCCTCCAAACTGCAGTTGTTCTAAAATTGCCTGTTCATCTCCCAGAAGTCCTCCTGCCTTAACCTGGATCTCAATCCGTCCTCCAGTTTTTTCCTTCACAAGCTCTGCAAACCGATATGCCCCAAGGCTGGTCGGATAATCCTCTGCCTGGTTTTCTGCGTAGGTAAATACGTATTCCGGAACTCCGGATATACTGTCATTTCCATTCTCCTTCATCCCGCAGCCTGTGAAAAAAAGCGCCATTCCGGCAAGCGCCAGCCCCATCCAAACCTTTAAGCACCCGATTGCGGATATGTTTCCTCCCTTAACAGGCTGTCTGGCTCCCTTTCCTTCCCTGATTCCCTGCCGCCTGTCCGTCAGCGGACTGCTATCTGAAAAAGCATCAAATCCCTTCACCGGCATCCTCCTGTTTTAGCTGATTCAGCGATTCTCTTCCTTTATCACTGCTGATTGTCCTTATAAACGTGCATCCGGTACTCGGTAGGGCTGTATCCTGTAATACGCTTAAATACTTTGGCAAAATAATTGGAATCCCCATACCCTACTGCCTTACCGATATCCCTTACGTTTGCCATGGGTTCAACTAAAAGCTTCTTTGCCTCTGACACCCGGTATTCCGTCAGGTAAGAAGTAAAATTTTTACTGAAACACTGTTTAAACAGTTTGCAGAAATACGTTTCCGAATAGTTCATGGCCCTGGCAGCATCCTGCATGGAAATATCCTGCTGGTAATTCTCATGTATATATTCCTCTATCTTTTCTGCAACCATGTATAAGCGGGTATTAGAAGGTTCCCGATCAGCCCCCCCAACATCCTCTTCCAGCTCCGGTTCCGCCACCATATCCCTTCCTTCTGTATCCGAAAAAAGCTGTAAAACCGCCTCTTTTTCATTCATCTTTTTCTCCGGGCGGTCTGCCGCCAACTGCTTTCTGACTTCACTCTCATCTACCAGACGCATTGCTTCCTCAATAACGGAAATCAGCTCATTTTCTTCATATGGCTTTAGCAGATAGTCCAGCGCACGCACTGCAATCGCCTTTTTTGCATAAGAAAATTCATCAAACGCTGTAAGAAATATGATGCAGCACTCCCGGTCTTTTTTGCGGATCTGCTCTGCAGCCTGGATTCCGTTAATCCCTGGCATCTCAATATCCAAAACAGTAATCTGTATCTGCTCTCTCTCGTAAACTTCCAAGGCTTCCCTTCCGTTATCCGCCTCAAAAATCTGGCATTGGTCGCCTAAATTTTTTTGAATGGTTTTATATAAAACCATACGCTCTATCTTTTCGTCATCCGCGATCAATAAACGGTACATTTAATTCCTCCGAAACATTCAATATTCAAGTATATTGTCAGTCATTTCGATTATAGCAAATCACAGCCAATTTTTCCATACAAAAATAGCTGCGTCCAAATATTCTCCGTTCCGAAGGCATTTTCTTGCTCTGAAAAGGCATTTCCAAAAAGCGGCCGCTTATTGACAATCTATTTTGATCATCAAAGCGGCGCCTTTTTCGTTGCAGAACCAATTTATTTTTGAGGCGGCTGTGCTGATACACAGTATACGTTTACGGTCCGCCCTTTGCGGCTGTTAAAGAAAATCCGATCCCCTGCATGGCTGTAGATGGGATGGGGATGGGCATCCTGACCAAGCCAGTCGCTTTCATGTTTGCACAGAGGCACCCAGGTAAGCAGGCCGTTTTCCCAGTCCGGAACTACTTTACAGATATATTCTGCGTCTTTTTTGTGAGGATCCGGCCCGTTATCGGTACTGTTATCCCATACCTTCTTCACTTCCCAGGGATACTTAAAATATCCGTCGCATACCAGGTTTCCTTTATGATCCATGGTAAAATGACCGTAAGCATCATAATCCTTTGGCAGGGCAATTTCCCAGTAACGGTCTGTTGCCAGCTCATAGCATCCTACCATTGCCGGGCCGTCGGCATATCCTCCATGGTAGATCACGGTTTTCCCATCATCACTCCACATTTCATGGCACACCCAGTCTTCTCTGCTTCTTGGATAACCATTGGGAGCCCCCAGAGTATTCCTTCCTTCTGTACGGATAGGTCTTATTTGATCCGACTCGTGATCATAAAGCCAAATCCGGCGGATGCCGCAGTCAAAACTGGCCCACTCATGATTATACATAATCTGCTCCGGATTCACCGGATTAAACTGTACATGGGTAATCCAGCACTTTGGCACCTGCTTTTCAAAAAGCAGTTCCCCTGTTTCAGTGTCGTAAACACACAGATAACTGCTTAAATTTTCTTCCTGAACCCTGCCGTCAATATTATATACGGGACGCTTATCCAGCCCGCTTCCCTCTGTTTCCGGATCAAAGTCCAGACAGCGACCGTCTGTCATGGGAACACACAGCCGCTTCCCGTCAGCGCTAACGTGGGTAAATGCTGTCATTCTCCCGTCGGGAACCCGGTTTAAAATCCGTCGGTTCCCATCCATATCTGCCTTACAGATAGCATCATCTTGAATATAATAAATTACGCTGTTTTCACAATCCAGGCAGACACTGGCCTTTCCCAGGCCTTTATTAAAAGTCCCGTCAAAGTATACATAGCTTTTCAAAGTTCCGTTTTGATTATCTGTCAAAAGCCACTCTTTTCCAGTTTCCATATCTTTGACTGCCACATTGGGACTTCCCGTCCTGTCGCTTAAAAGAAAAATCTTTCTGTCATCCCGGCTTAAAGAGGAACAGGTGAAATATAAAAGCTGGGTATTCCAATCCTCCCTGTCACTGCAGCCGCTTACCAGCATATGACCGTTTATTGGCGTCTTTCTTTCTGTTGCTTCCATTATTCTTCTCTCCTTTTTGCTCCTGCCTCTGACATCCACTGTAAACACAAAGAAAACCAACTGGCAATATGTTCATCCGGGTGGAGGTTTTCTGCTTCTGATTCCACCTGCAAAGTGGCCAGGCTCATGCCGTGAAGCCCTTTATGATACAGATGATATTCACAGCTTGCCCCGTCCTCTGCTAATTTTTTTGCAAATAAAATGGAATTCATGGCCGGAACCTTTTCATCCTCCAGCGTATTCCAGATAAATACTGGCGGACATTGGCTTAAATCTCTTTTTTCCAGAGAAAACAACTCTTTTTCTTCTTCCCTTCCGCCAGTAAGCCTGGCAGCGGAGCGGGCGTGGCCGTAGTTGTCCATACAGATAACCGGATACGCCAAAATCAGCCCGTCGGGTCTGTTTCGTCTTTGCTCTTCCTGGGAAAAAATACAATCTGCATTCCAAAGAGCGCCTAGACTGGCAGCCAGATGGCCTCCTGCTGAAAATCCCGCAACCCATATTTTCTCATTTTTCCCCTGCCAGGTTTCACTTGTTTTCAGAAATCGCAGGCACCAGGCCAGCTCCTTTAAAGGTCCTGTACCCAAAACTTCTGGTTCCAGGCAATACTCCAGCACTGCTCCGTGATAGCCTGCCTGGCAAAATGCTTCTGCTATGGGTTTTCCTTCCCTGGGAGATAAAAAGCTGTATCCTCCTCCAGGACAGATCAAAACCGTTTCCTTCCTGCTTCCCTCTGCCGCCGGGTAACAGGTCAGCCTCCCGCCAGCAGGTGTTTGGATCTGCATCATATTCTCCTCCATTCTCTGCATATTTCACATTTAATAATTGATCACAATCATAAAACATATCATGTATTTCATGAATACATAATCTTAAAAAGGAGGCTCTTTGATTTCAAATTATCACAAAGAGCCTCCATATATTCATAATAAATCAATTTGCTTCATCTTTCAGAATCCGGCACATGTTACAGTGCTGCACCTCCAAGTACTGTCGGAAGCCACAGGCTGATCGCCGGAACAAAGGTAATCAGAAGCAGCGTAACAATCATGCACAGGTAGAATGGCAGCGTTGCCTTAACAACCTTTTCCATAGGCAGTTTTGCCACAGCAGAGCCGATGAAAAGAACGGATCCTACAGGAGGCGTCAAAAGGCCGATACCACAGTTCAGCACGATCATAATACCAAACTGGATAGGACTGATGCCAATAGAAATGGCAATTGGTGCCAGGATAGGAGCTGCAATCAAAATAATAGGCGCCATATCCATAATACATCCCAATACCAGCAGAATCACGTTTAACAGTAATGCGATTAAAATAGGATTGTTGGTTAAACCGGTGATCGCATTTGCTGCCAGATCCGGAACATGGAGCAGAGTCAAACAGTTTCCAAATACACTGGATGTGGAAATCAGAATTAAAACGATAGATAATGTATCCACACAGTCATCCAGGATATTCCATACGCCTTTCCAGTCCAATCCTTTATAGATAAATACACTGACAATCAAGCTGTAGATAACTGCAATGGCTGCAGATTCCGTTGCAGTAAATACACCGCAGATAACGCCTACAACCACAATAAGAACGGCTGCCAAAGCCCAGATGGAAATGGACAACTGCTTAATCAGCCTTCCAATGCTAAATGACTGGCCTTTAGGATAATTTCTCTTAACAGAGATAATGTAAGATCCGATCATTAAGGAAAGAGCCAAAATCGCACCGGGAATATATCCGGCCAAAAACAGGCTTCCTACCGATACGCCGCCAATGGTCGTTGCATAGATAACCATATTATGGCTCGGGGGAACTAAAAGTCCCTCGCAGGAAGATGTAATGGTAACGGCCGTAGAGAAATCTCCGTCATAACCCTGGTCAACCATCATAGGAATTAAAATAGAACCAAGAGAAGCCGTATCCGCTGCTGCAGAACCGGAAATTCCTCCGAAGAAATAGGAAGCTACGATATTTACCATTGCCATACCGCCCCGCATCCATCCAACGCAGGAGTCAGCCAGGGCAATCAGTTTTTCTGAAATACCTCCGGACCCCATCAAACATCCCATGGTAATAAAGAAGGGAACAGCCATCAGGCTAAAGGAGCTGATACCTTTTACCATCTGCTGGCAGATAGTCTGTAACGGAAGCCCCTGATACTGCAGACACAGCACTGCTGATATCGCCACTGCGTAAGCAATCGGGAATCGCAGGATAATCATAAGCAGGAAGCTGCCAAGTAAAATCCAAATTGCCATATTCTCCATTACTTCTCCTCCTTTACAAAAATACTTTTTATATGATTATACAATGACTCCAGCTCGAAGATAATCATAACCAGGCCGGCAACCGGAATCGGCATGTACATCCACCGCTTGCTCAGCTTTGGAAGACTGGGATAAAAGCCCTTTGCACCGATACCATTTGCATACTTCCAGCCTACGGTCAGCATAATAAACGCCAAAACTAATACTGCAATATCTGCAATAACATCTAATGATTTTACTAAAGCCTTCGGCAGATAGCGGTCTAAAGCTGTCATACGGATATGGGCGCCGCGGCGAATCGCCAACGCTGCAGAAAGCACTGCCATATAGGACATCAGCGTTAATACGATTTCCTCACTCCATGTAGGATCCGGAATAAATGGAACGTAACGCCCTAAAATCGCATACGATGTGATGCAGATGTCTGCAATCAACAGAATCTTGCAGACAAACATGATTGCTTTATACGTCAGATCATATAGTGGTTTTATCTTATCAATTTGATCAAAAATCGACATATCTGCCCTCCTTTAAAAAATAGGCACAGAGGCCTTGACACCCCTGTGCCCTGGTTCATTTATAACAGTCCAGCTTATCCTGTAACTATCATTCCTTTATTTTGCCAAATCTACGATCTGCTGATACAGATCTGCATAGTCCTTGGAAGCATCAGCAATTACGTCCTTACAAGCTTCAACCCATGGAGCCTTGTCCGTTACTTCGATTACATTGATTCCATCTGCCTTCAGTTCTTCCAGAACCTGATCTTCGCTTTCCTGAACCATTTCCTTATTATAAGCGCCGGCAATCTCAGCAGCCTGTACCATGCATTCCTTCTGTGCGTCAGTCAGCTTATCCCATGCAGCGTCTGTAATAATTACTTCGATTAAACCAAGCTGATGGCCATCCAGGATCAGGTTGGGAGCAACTTCCGTAAACGCATTTGCCTGATAGTTGCTGATCGGGTTCTCAGCACCATCTACCACACCAGTCTGAAGAGAAGAATACAGTTCAGTATAAGCAACAACCGTTGCATTTGCTCCAAGAGCATTAATCATGTTAACCATAACCGGGTCAGTGGAAACACGGATCTTTAATCCGGCTAAGTCTTCAAGACCATTGATCTCTTTGGATGTAAAGATATGACGGAATCCTTCCTCACCATAGAACAGACCTCTTACACCAAGGCCAACTTCCTGGGTTTCATTCATAATTTCCTTAGCAACATCACTAGCAGCAAACTTCCAGAAATGTTCGCGGTCAACAAAGGTATATGGAATCGCAAGCAGTGTAGATTTCGGAACACCGTAACCAGTTAAGGTAGATACGGATACACGAGCCATATCAATGGTTCCTACGCCGCCAAGCATGTTATCAAGTACATCGCCTTCTGCGCCAAGAACACCGCTGGCCTGTAAGTCAATCTTAATGGATCCGCCAGAAAGTTCTTCTACCGTTTCCTTAAATTTAACGTCTACTTTTCCGATAAGGGAATCCGGCGGGTTAACTTCTGCATATACCAGTGTTACTTCCGGATCATTAGCTGCCGGAGAATCTGCACCGCCTGCTGCATCAGCAGAATCTTCTGATTTTTCTTCTGCTTCTGCTCCATTTTCTGCCTTTTCTTCAGACTTTTCTTCTTTTGCAGAAGCTTCTGTAGCTTCTGTAGCTGCTGTGGTTGGTGTTTCTGGACTCTTTAAACCACAGGCTGCCATAGAACCGATCATAGCAGCACATAATACTGCACTTAACAATTTTTTCTTCATTTACTACTTCCTCCTTATAATGCAATTTTACTGACTTCTTTTATTATATATTAATACTTAATTTATGAAAACGGTAAAATATTGACATTCATAGCATAATTTTATCCTAATCCTTTTTCAAATTGTGCATTATTTACGATTATAAATCGACAAACTATCCAACATTCTCCTATTTCTGGTAATTGTGCTGTAAAATATTATTTATTTTATCCTTGCGTTTCCGGTAAAAAACCGATATACTATCTATATGTTGCAAACGTTTGCAAATTAAATCAGCAAACAGGCAAGAAAAAATACACCACGGATTGGAGTATACTATGATACAGCTAGGTCTGCGCCTTCACGACGCCGAGAAACTTCCTATGGAGGAATTACTTCCCACTATCCGGGCAAAAGGTTATTCCTGTGCCCACCTGGCCTTAAGCAAGGCTATGAAAGAATACCCATGCCATCCGGCTGCACTGACTCCCGGCTACGCCCATTATTTAAAGCGGCTGTTTGAAAAAAATGAAATGGATATTGCGCTGCTTGGCTGCTACCGGAATCTGACAGAGTCAGACCATTCCCTTCTGCGCCAAAACCAGGAGCAATACATTTCTCATTTCCGCTTTGCCTCTCTGTTAGGCTGCGGTATGGTAGGCACGGAAACGCCTATGGCAAACTTTAAAAACCGTCCGGATCCCCGTTCCGACGAGGCCTTTTCCATACTGGTTAAAAATTTAAAGCCAGTTGTGAAAGCGGCTCAGCAGTTTGGCATTATTCTGGCTCTGGAACCGGTGGCACGCCATGTAATCTGGTGCCCCAAGCGTGCCAGACAGCTTCTGGATGAAATCGCCTCTCCTAACCTTCAAATTCTTTTTGACCCGGTAAACCTGCTGGATCTGGAAAATGTCCGGCGCCGTGATGAAGTATTTGCAGAAGCTATTGAACTCTTAGGCGCCGATATCGCCATGGTGCATCTGAAGGACTTCCAGTTTGCCAGTCCCGGCGGCGGCTTAGACGGCAGCGGTTTAGAAGCTGTAGGCGCCGGTACCGGACAAATGGATTTTACTTTTATTATGAAGTACTTAAAAAAAGAAAAACCTTTTATTTACGCTACTCTGGAAAATACCACGCCGGAAAATGCCGCTCAGTGCCGAAAAAACATGCAGGCTCTATATGAATCCGTTTAATAGCCGGCAGCCTTTGCCTCGCCTTGAGGGACGGTGATTTGTATCACTGTCCCTCTGCCTTCTTTGCTGTATATCTTCACTTCTCCGCCCTGATACATAGCATGGATTCTCTGATAGATATTTCCAAGTCCGATCCCCATAGTTTCCGTTGCATGTTCCTTCAGTGCAGCCACTAATTGTTCCTTCTTCACCTCAGACATTCCCTGGCCTGTATCAGCGACTGAAATTCTCACTGCCCCGCCCTGTTTCCAAATCCGCAGAAATAACCGTCCTCCCTGCTCTTTTTTAGACAGTCCATGGACAATCGCATTCTCTATCAAAGGCTGAAGGGTAAAGGAAGGAATCATTACTTCGCTTTTGTCCACCTCCAGGCTGCAGCTATACTGAATGCGGCTCCCAAAACGCATCTGCTGGATATAGATATAATCCCAGGCTATCTTAAGTTCCTGCTGCAGCGGTACAATCTGCTCCTCTGTTTTTAAATTATACCGAAACAGACTGCTCATACTGGTAATCATCTTTTCTGTTGTTGCAGCATCTTCCAGCTTTGCCATGCAGGAAATCATATTCAGCGTATTAAACAGGAAATGTGGATTAATCTGACTCTTTAAAAATTCCAGTTTCGCCGCATTCAGCCGTTTTTCCATTTCTATTTTTTCCAGCTCTTCTTTATGAAGCAGCATCGCCATTTCATTATTCTCTTTCAGCGTATTAATATACGCTTCCATGGCATGTTTCATCTTGTTAAACGATAATACCAGTTCTCCTACCTCATCTCCATTTTCAGTAACCAAATCTTCCCATCCAAAATCATTTTTCTCCATCTTCCGGCTGCACTCTGCCAGCATAACTAAAGGTGAAACCAAAGTCCTGGACAAAATTTTTGTAAGCACCATAGCAACCGCTAAAACAATAGCAGAAAACAGTAAAATTGCATAAGGAGTTGCCAGAAAGACAGAGGCATTATCTTGATACACATCCATCCCTTCTGTCAGTGTGGCCGAGAGCAGCCGCCTGGCATAATCCTGCAGATAATCCTGCATCCCGTATACCTGGTACAAGTTTGGAATAAAGCTGGTTTCAAATGGGCTTTCCTCTATAACCTGCTCCCTGAATTCTTTGTAGTTTTCATAGCTGTTTATAATATTCCATGTTCTGGCATACCGTTCCGAACCAATTTTGCTGTAATCATAGGGCAGCGCATTCATTCTTTGCTCTGTATTTGCGCAGGCTGTGGCATACTGCTCCAAGTTTTCACCGCTTTGTTCCCTTATCAAACGCTCAAACGCCTTGATTTCCGTTTCCAATGCCTCCTGGAATGCATAGCACCTGGAATTGTCATCCAGCACCACATAGAAACTGCCCAGAGAAAAATTCACTACCTGAATGTTAAAAAAAACCGATATCCCCATAACGAAAACAATCAAGACAGAAAATACACCTAGTTTCCGGCTTAAAGAAAATTTTAGCCATTGCTTCTTAATATAGGTAATCATACCGCTCCACTCTGCTGCCTTTTCCTACTTTTGCCTTGGAAAACCAAGATCCCTGGCAACTGCTGCTGCTTCTCTGGCAATTTCCAGCTCTTCATTCGTTTTAATTACCAGAACATTTACCTTTGAACTCCAGTCAGAAATTTTCACTGCCTCTGCCTGTTCCCTGTTTTTCACCTCATCAATGGCAATTCCTAAAAACTCCAGATACTCACAGATTTCTTCACGGATATCGGAATCATTTTCCCCTACCCCGGCAGTAAACACAATATTATCCACGCCGTTCATGGCCGCTGCATAGCTTCCCACATACTTGGCTACCTTATAGGCAAAAATTTCCCTGGCTAGAGCTGCCATTTCATTATATTTAATTTCTGCATCCTTCAGCTCTCTAAAATCGCTGGAATAATTTTTGGAAATTCCTAAAACCCCTGATTCCTGGTTTAAAATAGTCATTACCTGCTGAAATTCCAGATTTTCCTTTTTTGCCAGAAACTCAAGTGCGCCAGGATCCACATCTCCGCACCGGGTTCCCATTACCAGACCTTCCAAAGGGGTAAATCCCATAGAATTATCCACTACTTTTCCAAATTTTACTGCACAGATACTGGCTCCATTGCCAAGATGGCAGACAATGGTTTTTACCCTCCTTGGATCCTGTCCCATAAATTCTGCCGCCCGCAAGGATACATACTTATGGCTGATGCCATGAAATCCATAACGGCGAATCTTATACTGCTCATAATACTGATAGGGAAGACCATACAAAAAAGCCTTGGGTTCCATGGTTTGGTTAAACGCCGTGTCAAATACCCCTACCATCAGAGTGTCCGGCATCAATTCCCGGCAGGCATCCACACCTACCAGATTAGCCGGATTGTGAAGCGGCGCCAAATCATTACACTCCGTCATAGCCTGAATCACTTCGTCTGTTATAATCACAGAACCGGTAAATTTTTCTCCCCCGTGTACCAGCCGATGACCAATTACATCAATTTCTGCAAAATCTTTAATTACACCTTTTTCTGAATCTGACAGAGTATTCAGGATAACGGTAACTGCCTGCTTGTGGGTTTCCATAGGAACCGGTTCCTTCATAGAAATTCCCTGATCAGTCCGGTAAGTAAAAATTCCGTCAATTCCAATCCGCTCACAGACCCCTTTTGCCAAAACCTGCTCTGACGCAGAATCAATTACCTGAAATTTCAAAGAGGAGCTTCCACTGTTAATCACTAAAATTTTCATCTTAAAACACCTTTCTATCTCTTATCTTCCGGGGCTGGTTGCAAGAAACATTTCCCGAATCCCTTCGTAAAATCCTACCGTTACCACGGTCCGCTCTCCCTGGCTGCCTGCAACGCTGTATTTCTTAAAATACGGAGTCGCTTCCAACAGCGGATTTGGCGATTCATACGGTTCCATACCAGTTAACCCCAAATATCTGCTCCATGCCTGAATCACCTGATCCGGATCGATCTCATCCCAGTTTTTATCGGCCCGGGCATAAAACTCATAAATTTTTCCGCTTTCTGCATCCAGATACGCATCGATTAAACGGTTTTCCTTACTTACATTGTGCAGCTCAGAAGACAGGCTCACCTTCCACACTGCCACGTGGTTTCTGGGATCCCTCGCATCAATAGCAGAATAAAGCATGGCTTCATAAAGCTTCGAATCCACATCCTGCAACGTTTCTGAAAGAATTCCTGCCTCCTTTAACGCCAGAATCTCCTGATTGCAGATATGATAAATTTCCTCAGCCGAAATCTCCTGGGCAGATGATCCTTTATGGTTAACGATAAATGCAAAATCAGATCCGCCCTGTTCCTGTTCTACTCCATCCTGGCTGATTTTCGCCCTGGAAAAAATATAAAGCTTTTCATTGCTGTTTAATACATAGCGGTATCCCTCGCCAGTGGCTTCCACCTGCTGCTGGTAAATCATTCCGAACAGTTTCTGATCATGATATCTGGAAAATCCTTCCGGTCCCCACACCGAGAGAGCTACCGTACCTCCAACGAAAAGCAGAAACAGCAAATTTACCATCTTTTTTATCATCCGGCACCGCTTCTTTCTTCTTTATCATCCGGCAGAAGAAAACTCATGCAGGTTCCCTCTCCCGGTTCACTTTCAATTTCCAGCCGGCTCCCGTGAATCTCCAGAATTTCTGCACAAAGAGCCAGCCCTAATCCCGCTCCGTTCCGGCTTCTGGAACGAGATTTATCCACCATATAAAATGCCTTTGTAATCTTTTTCTGTTCATCCTTTGGGATACCGATTCCGTAATCTCTCACAGTAAACTGGTATCCCTCTCTTAACCGGCATCCCCTTACCCTTACAAGGCCTCCTGGCAGGGAGGCTTTTAAGGCATTGTCAATTAAGTTCATTAATACCGATTTTATCAGGTTTGGCTCTGCCCGTACCACCCCTTTCTCATAATCTATCTGCAGATGCATTTGTGATTCCGCAGCGTACATCTCATATAAATACTGCATAAGAGAATCTATGGTTACTCTCTGAAATTTTACTTCGCTTCTTTTGGTTACAATAATATCCAAAAGCCGAAAGGACATGGCTTCCAGCCGTTTGCCCTCTGTATAAATATAATTTGCAGACATAAAACTTTTTTCTTCATCCATCTTTCTTGAACGAAGCATGTCTGCATAACCAATAATCGCCGTCAACGGCGTTTTCAGCTCATGGGCAAAAGCCGCCACGAAATCTTCTCTGGATTTCAGCTCTTCTTCCAGTTTTCCAATATTTTCTTCCAAAGTATTAGCCATCCGGTTGAAATCCATCGTTAACTGCCCTAATTCGTCCTGACTTACCTGCCTGGCCCGATATCCATACTCTCCTTCTGCCATCCGCTTAGTCGCTCTTGTCAAAAGGCGTATCGGACGAGTCAGCCAGGAAGAAATTCCGTGCATTGCAAATGTTCCCAGCAAAAGCATCAGCACCGTAACACGCCGGTATACTGTAAAACCCAATTTCCGTTCCCGGAATACCTCCGATACATCCCGCATCGTTTCCAAATAAAGGGAGCGGTTCAAAGCACCTGCCATCATGCAGGTACGGATGTAATAATGTTCTCCCCTTTTTACAACCTGATACGAATTATGGCTCTCATCTGTCCAGGGAAGCAGGCTTTCTTCCTCAGCATCCGTCACCCACTTTGCCCCTTCCTTTTGTCCATCCTCCCAAAAGCCGTCGCTTTCGTATATTACCTGCCCGGCTTCATCACAAATTCGAAGCAGCCGGCTGCTTCCTCCATTGGCTAAATTATAGGTAATCTGCTCTATGGTGTGATCCGGAAGCAAATCATACTGAACCGGAACGCTTAATGCCGCCGTTTCAAAAGCAAACCGAAGAATCCTGCTTTCCTCCATAGCCTGTCTGGTTTCCCTGGCAATGGACGTTTCAAACACATAATTTACAAAATAAAATCCGCTGAATCCGAAGGCAAGCGCCATAATAATAACCGTCCAAAAAAGCAATTTCAGCGAAAATTTCATTCGGATACCTCTAAACGGTATCCCACCTTATAGACAGCCGCCAAAAGCCGTTCCCAGCCAAGCTTTTTCCGCAGCCTTTGTACATGAAGATCCAGAGTACGGCTGTCCGCAGTATATTCCCCCTGCCAAACCTGCTCGTATAAGGTTTCTCTGAACAGCGCTACATTTTTATTCCGGATAAACAATACCAAAAGCCCAAACTCCTTATTTGTCAGCACCACTGGGATTCCATTTTTTGTCACCTTTCGCCCGTCTAAGTCCACCACCACATCACCTGCTGTTAAAATACTTTCTGTCTTGTGATACCTCCTCAGCACAGCCTCCACTCTGGCTGCCAGCTCCACCACTTCAAAGGGTTTTACCAGGTAATCATCTGCCCCCAGTCTAAGTCCTTTTACCCGGTCCCGTACCTCGTATTTGGCAGTAATAAAGATAACCGGAATTCCCATAGGCCGGACATACTCCATAATGTCATAACCGTCTACCCCTGGCAGCATAACATCCAAAAGGATTAAATCAAACCGGTTTTCATCCAGTACCTTTAAAGCCTCTATTCCATCCTGAACGGTTCTGCATTGATATCCGGCAGCTGAAAGATTGAAATCGATCAAATCACATATTGGTTTTTCATCATCCACTATCAATATCCGTATCATTTCTCATTCGCTTCCTTTTCCTCAAATAACCCCCAGCCCCAATAGGACCAGGCCTGTTTAAGCAGTTCTTCCATATTGGTATCTTCATGGCAGAAAATCTCATCCTTAATCTCTATATCCTCCCGAAAGCCTCCTGTCTGCTGATAGAAAACGGAATAATCTTTCTCAATCAGCATCTCCCCGCCGGAGCCTTCATAACTGTAATTCCCTAAAATCACCAAATCTTTCATTCCATCCCCGTCAATGTCACAGCAGCTAATTTCCTGAAGGGAATACAAATTTTCATAGTCGCCCATGGGCTGGAAGCTTTGGACAATATATCCTTGTTCATTCACCAGATAGACCATAAAAATATAATACTCTGCCATCTTATAAATACCTGGAACTACTTTTAGCTTTCCCAGCTTTTCAAAATCCTGCCAGGAGCACTGCTCTTTTATAGGCTCAAATCCATGACTTAGTAGGCCTTTCAGCGTAACGGTTGTATATAAAAATTCTGTAGAATAATTATCCTTTACAAACGATCGGACGAATCCGGCACTTTTATTCATGTGAAACCGGTTCAGCTTATCAGACAGCCGCCAGTCACGATAAAAGCCTTCGGCTCCCTGAAACAGCACATCTCCCACCTTATCAAGCTTGCCTGCATCTTTCCCCGGCTCCTTGCAGAATGTAATTAAAATAATATCGGTAAGGCCATCCTCATTCATATCCTGGAAAGATACCGCAGCGATTCCTTCATTGGTCTGTTTCAGAATTCCCCGGTTCTGATAATTTGCAGCCAGCCTGTCTGTGGTGTAGCAGATATCCCCCTGGGGCGACGCAAAAAATAATGCCAGCCGATGATAGGTTTGATCCAGAGCTGGAATCAAAAATACTTGTCCATACTTTTCGGTTTCCATGGGAAAGGTATGCTCCCGAATCTGGACAAATCCCATTTCTTCTATCTGGGATTCTTTCCTGACTGCCAAAAGCCGCTGGATGTATGCCTCATACTCCCTGGCCTCCTCTTCTCCCCAGGCCTCCAAACTGCCGGATTCCCCAAACTCTCCCGGATAGGGTTCTTCCGCCTTAATCTGAGATTCTTCACCGCTAATTTTAATCATAGGTTCTTCTGCCTGATAACCGCTTTTGTAAGATTGCCCATCTTCAGACAGCCCATAGGCCCCCTTCTGACCATCTTTTAATGCCCTGTTGTCCGCCGCTTCCATCCTGCTTTCCGGCATTCCCACAAAAAACGGCAGCCATCCTTTTTTTATCCCCATATAACCTAAAATCAGGAATCCGCATCCGAGGATACTGACCAGCCCTGCTGTCAGCAGAACTTCTTTTATCAGTCCTGGCCTGACTGCTGCCCTTTTATCTCCTTTTCCCGATTTTTTTCTTCCCATACCTGTCCTAACCGTTCTGTGCTTTATTAAAGTCTTACCTTTACTATCTTACGTGATTCAGAAAAGAATTACAAGAAGTTCTGTAAAAAAGCTCCTCCGCTTTAATAAGCAAAACGCCGCTGTACTTACGATAACCATGTACAGCGGCGTTTTCTTCTTTATTCCATTAATTTTCCTTATGCTCTTACATCAACCGATTTCAATCCCAGGGAGTCCGTACCAGTCTGCACGATCCTGGCCTCTACCGATTCCCGGGTGATGCCATCCAGCACGCTGGCATCAAAATACTGGCCCGGCTGCCAGTCAGGGTTGCTGGCCCGGACAGCTTCATACATGGCTTTATTATACTGCCTTTCGTACTGCCCTAATGTCCATGTGGCAGACAAGCGATCTGCTTTGGGAATACTTTTCTGATACGCCGCAAATACTTCGCTCCGCTTCGTAGTATCGCCATTAGCAATTCCGTATTCCTGGATAAACTCACGTTTTACCATGTCAAACATACTTTGCCGCCCTTTTTCTGAAACTGATACAATCTTATGCCATTCAGAAGGGTCTTTCCCGGTAATATCCATACCGGCTACTCCGTGAGAATTGATCAGATCCCCGTCTTTGTCAAAATTTTTGCGGAAATTTGCAATTATTTTCGGATCATTTTTGCAAAAATATCCCGGCACCACTTCTACCATATCTGAATGATCAGTCATGCCATTAATACTTTTCTGAATATTCGAATTAAAAATCCCGAAGGGATCTTTGGCAGACTTTCCATTTAACTGCTGAAGCATCCGTAAAATAGACTGGTAATTGTTTGTATTGACTTCTCCAATCCCCATAATTTCTCCTTTCCATCTGTTCTTATTAGTGTACTGACCATATTGTATATTTCTATATATCGACTGGTTTCTTAAAATCTTTCATCCATCTTAACGAATAAACCGCTTTATTTTTGATTTAGGGATCAGCGCCTGATAGCCGCAGCATTCTCCTGTTTCCGGATCTTTTTCACAGCACCGTTTCCACAAATGCCGGACTGCTGCCAAACGGATTCCCGTAGCAAGAAAGATTTCCTTTGCACTTTTTCCCGTTTGGTACAGCTCCAGGGCCCGCCTCCTGGACTGGTACACGCACCGTTCTGCCACCGTCAAATTATTTTCGTCAATTTCCTTCCACTGATTCTCCTGTTTCTTCATCATTGCTGGCCGCCCCTTCCATAGGTTCCGGATCTTTTTGGGTTTCAAGTTCCTCTTGCTTCTTGGCTTTTGCTTCTTCTTTCTGTCTGTCATCTGTTTCTGCATTCTGGCTTTCTTGTATTGCTTCCTGGGATTCTGACTGCTGTTTCCTCTGCTTTACTCTCTTTTTCCTGAATCCTTTTTTGGAAGCTGCAGTCCAAATAATACTGACTGCCACAGCTACACCTGCAAAAAGCAGCCATATAAACCGGTTTTCCTTCGGTTTTAAAATCACAAATTCCCCCGGACCATTTGTTTCAAATACAAGGTAACTCCCATCCCATCGCGGTTCCCCTATCCGAAGGCTGCCATTTTCCACGATTCCAATTCGGGAATCCTTTTGATGCCCCTCTGCCAAGATATGAACCGTAATTTGATCCGGCATCGGAACCTGTTCCGGCTGAGTAATGATATACTCATACATGTTTGCGATCTCATAACGCTCCTGGTATTCTTCCGGCAGCTTAATCCCTTCTGCCATTTTCTCTTCTGCTGTCAGGACAGTTCCCGGATAGAAGTTAGCTTCTGCTAACAGCAGTGGCATTTTATCTTCAGAGGAAGCGATGGTGGTATTCCACGGCTTATAGATAGCGTGCACCTTTTCATTTCCTGTTATATAAGATAATTCTTTTTCTTCCCACTGATAGTAATACCCATCTTTCATAGGCAGCAGCGGAAATTGGCTTTGGGGCACAGCACTTCCATAATTGCATAAAATCTTTTTAATCACCTGGTCCTCTACCAGGAAACTTACCGATAATTGACCGAATGCTTCCGGCATCTGTTCCAGATTTCGGAAATCTTCATAGGAAAGTCCTTCTGCCTGACCGATATAAGTAATTCCGTCTAAAGCCCCAATCCCTTCTTCTACATAATAATTTCCCTCTATCCTTCCTTCCGGATCTGTGCTGCCTGCAATGGTTCCAACCCACTGTCCCTCTGGATTCTCAAATGATACCATGGAATAATTATCCAGAATATCCCTTCCCCAGCCGGCAATGCCGCCAACATAATCATTGCCGTTTATGCTGCACATATTATAATTGCCGCGAAGCACATACGCGCTGCTTCCTGTGATTCCGCCTGCATAATTGCCCTCCTCTGCCGCAATATCTCCATAGTTCTGATTTTGAATCAGGGCTCCTAAGTTGGCTTTTCCCACAATTCCGCCTGCATAATCATTTTTTACGGTTACTGTTTCCTGATTGGTACACTGGAATACAATCGCTTTTATGTTTCGGCTTACATTCAGCGTCCGCTCTGTATCTGCTTCTAAGTCCATCTCTGGATCCAGGCTTGTTTCCATACCAATGATCCCTACAATTCCGCCTGCCTGGAAATCGGCAGAAACGGCTCCCAGGTTGACGCAGCCATTTACCATCCCATCCCCCAGAACCTCTTCCGATTCTAAATCTGAGATATCTTCAAACAGCTCCTTCTCTTCCCTTGCCCGGTTTACACCGTCAGAAATGGTGGTCCGCATTTGATCAATCTGGCTTTGGATCTCATTTTTCTGCTCCCGAATCCTGGTCTTCCTGTCTTTTAAATTATCGGTAAGCAGATGCATATCATCGGAAAGCACATCCAGCTCAGAAGTTAATTCTTCATCCATCTCTTTCAGGTCCGCCTGAATCTCATCCCCGTAATAACGCATGGTATCAATCAAAGTTCCCGTTTCCTGAAAAAGCTCCTCCAGTTCCGCTCCAAAATCTTCCACACCTTCTACCGCGTCTTTAGGGGCATGGGCAATCAGATACAGCAGATCGGTCTGCAGATCCTGTCCGCACTGAATTAACCGTTTAACCTGTCTGTGCCTTTCTTCCAGCCACTGCTTTAACGCCGGGATATCTCCTAAATTTCCTTCATATCCGGTTCTAAGCTGCCGCCTTAAATCCTCTATTTCCTGAGCGCATCTTTTCGCAGATCCGATATGCCGTTTCGTATCCGTGTCAACTACCACTACATCCAAATGGTCCAGAATAAATTCAATTTTGTCCAGAGAATTGCCTGCATCCTCACTTAGCAGATCCCGGTCCTCCTGATACACATTTTTATATGATCTTCCGATTTCCTTTATTCTGGCAAGCTGGCCGTCGATCTGCTCCAAATCCATAGAAGCCGTATCCCCAGCTTCTTCCAAAAGCGAGGACAGCGAATCCCCCATGTTGGACAGAGCATCCATCTGCCCTTCCAGGCTTCCAAACATATCTTCCTCATAGGAAACAGTCAAAAATGGTTCAAACTGTCCTGCGATCCCGCCAACATCTTTTCTGCCCTGAATCCGTCCATAGTTGGTGCAGCCGTCTGTCAGCCCTTTCTGGCGTCCCACGATTCCCCCCAGATTGTATCCGATATGAGGATATCCCACAGCCCCATAATTTGCACTTCCCCGGATGGTTCCGGAAGACAGGCCTGCTATTCCTCCTGCATCATTGACCCGCTCAACCAAAAGCCGTTCCTCCAGGTCAATATTTCCAATAAGCAATTGGTTTCCCCTTTCCTCCAAAACCCCTTCGCCTGTAGCGTTCACATCGCCCCGGCTGACACATTCTGCAATAAGCCCTTCATTCCAGCCAACAATCCCTCCGGTTTTTAAATTTCCTGTTAACGAAGCCTGATTTTCACAGCCTGTAATCACTCCCGTTTCTTCATTATAACCTGCAATTCCGCCTAATGCTTCCTGAGCCATAATCTGCCCGGAAAATACGCAGTTTTCGATGGTTCCCCGGTTTGTCCCTGCAATTCCCCCAATATTCGTTCTGCTTCCTCCAGGCCAAATCCTTCCCTGAACATTCAGGTTTTTTACTACTGCCCCTTCCTGAATATACCGGAACAGCCCCAGATTAGAACCGGAACTTTCGATGGTAAGACCAGTGATTTTATGATCTCCCCCGTCAAAGGAACCAGCAAACACCCCGACAGGTTCAAAATCTGTTTCCAAAAGATTTAAATCTGCCTCTAAGACAAAGGATTTTCCTTTTGAATACGTTTCCAATGTGCAGCTTTTGGAAAATGCTAAAAATTCTTCTTCCGTCCGGATTACAACTGTATCCTGCACAGCTTCCGGCGCTGCCAGGCATTCCAGACTCCACAGACTTGCACCTGCCCCGCTGGAACATGCCAGGGACACCGCAAGAATAAGGGCTAGCTTCGAACCGCCTGTTTTTCTTTTAAAAATTCCCTTTCTCATGCCTGGACCTCCTCCTTTTGCTGATCGGACTTTCCCGCCTTAGTTAATTCCGTTTTATCAATTAGCTTATCCCCTAGCAGTAACAGCTGCGGCAGTACGGTCATAACCAGAATAATTGAAATCAGCGTACCGCGGCCCAGCACCTTTCCAAGGGACGCAATTACCGCATTATTGGTCAGACAGCCGATTACAAATCCGGCGCTGGTTAAGATGGTTCCTGAGGTAATAATAGTGGGAAAAGACTGGTTTAAAGCTTCCACCACCGTCTTTTTCCGGTCATCCATAGATTTTCTCAGTTCCAGATACCGGCTGGTAATTACGATAGCATAGTCAATGGTTGCGCCCATTTGAATGGAGCTGACTACCAAATAGCTTAAAAAATACATGGTGCTGCCTGTCAGATACGGCATGGAAAAATTAATCCAGATACTTCCCTGGATGGTCAGCACCAGCAGGAACGGAAGCCCTGCTGACTGGAACGTAAACAGCAGGATAATCCCTACAAACAGCGCCGTCAGTACGCTGATAATCACATTATCCCTCTGGAAAGAAGTGCTTAAATCGTAATTGCTGGTAGCATCTCCCACTACATAGGCCTTGTCATAATATTCCAGGGCAAGGTTCCGAATCCGGTCAATGGTTGCAAAGGTTTCTTCCCCTTCCACAGGGCCTTTTAAGGTAAACACCAGCCGATCATATTCCTGCCCTTCCAACTGCTGCCTGGCATCACACATTGCCTTATATAAATCATCAATCTCCTCTGACAACTCATCATCAAACTCTATTCCGCCATTCTCTTTCTGCTGGTAAATAAAATCAACCATATCGATAATGGAAATCCGGTAATCCTCCAGATTTTTCATAAATGCGCTGTACTGTTTTTCTTCCAGAGCATAAAACTGATACAAAAGCCTTACCAGATCCAAATCCACTTCTGCCACCTCAGAAAATTCTCTGGGGCTTAATTTGTCTACTAAGATATAATTTCCGTCATCACTGACCTCCACATTTGCCAGACCAAGGGCGGTATCTACCTCATCCATTGCCTCCAGCCTCTTTAAAATCTTTCCTTCTTTCTCATAGTCACCTTTTGGGATCACGATCGCCATGGTATTCGTAACCTGGAAGGTTTCCTGAATCCGTTCCTTTGAGGCCATAAACTCATTTTTCTTGCTGGATTCGATAGAATTTACATCGTAAATATAAGGACATTTCCCTGAATAGATACAGGCTGCTGCCACTATTACTAAAAATGCCGGCATTCCGATATAGCGGATTTTCACCACAATCTTTCCCCAAAAATTAATGGAAGGCACAAAATTAGGGTGAACGGTCCGGTCAATGGCTTTTGCAAACATTACGATCAGCGCCGGCATAAAAAGGAATACGGTCAGCAGGCTGATAATAATTGCCTTGGTCAGCACGCTTCCCAAATCCAAGCCAATCCCAAACTGCATGAACATCAAAGCGATCATGCCGGATACGGTGGTTAAGCTGCTGGAAGAAATTTCCGGGATAGCTTTGCTTAATGCCACTGTTACCGCTTCAATGGTTTCTTTTGTTTCATGCTCCTCCATAAAACGGTGGAATAAGATAATTGCATAATCAATGGCCAGTGCCAACTGAAGTACTGCCCCCACTGCATTGGTTACAAAAGAAATCTCCCCAAACCAGTAATTCGTTCCCATATTCAGCAATGCCGCCACCCCAAATACTGCCAGGAAAATCACAATCTCCATATAGGTTTTGGAAGTAAACAAAAGCACTACCAGGATAATTAAGATTACGATTACCACAATCACCTGCATATCTGCCTTTAAAGCTGCTGCATCATCCTTATCTACCGTCGTATACACATAGGCAGAATAGCCTTCCAGTACACTGCGGATCTGAGCGATTGCCTGCTGGGAAACCTCTGTATCCTCCTCTTCTTCAAAGGTAATGGTAAACAGGGCGCTGGCATCTTTGTAAAAATCCTCCAGTTTTTCTTCTTCACCGTGTTCCTCCTGCTGATCGTAAAAAGATACGCCGGAGATTCCCGGGATTTCTTCCAGCTCCTCAGACAATGCCAGCGCCTTTTGGTATGTAATATTGCTGACCAGGATTTTTGCCGATCCGAAGGTGGTAAATTCAGCATTCATAATATCCAGCCCCTGCCTGGTTTCTGTGCTTTCCGGCAGATACTCCGTCAGATCATTAATCACTCCTACTTTTGGAATGGAAACCGCGCTGTAGATGCAAGCCAGGGCAAACAGTGCAATAAACGCCTTTCGCTTATTTACAATAAACGATGCCAGCTTCATCATAAAATTTTCAGAAGTCTTTTTCTCTTCCATCTGTCTTTTCGTCCTTTCTTTCTGAATCTTGCTACTTGCCATATTATGTATAATCATGATAAAATACTCAAGAATCAGTTTTTTTAATATGTGTCAGACGGAACAGATTAGAAAGAACTGTCTATCTTTATACAAAAAAGGAGATTTGTTTTGGACCCTCAAATTGAAAAAAAAGAAAAAATATCCACCCGTCGGACCTATTTGCTGCTGAGCCGTTCTCTATTGTCCCTTTTAGAGGAAATGCCTTTTGAAAAAATTACATTAATCCAGCTATGCAGCCATTCCATGGTTCCCCGGTCTACCTTTTACCGGTATTTTGAGGATAAATATGATCTGCTCTACTACTGTCTTCAGACCTTTTTTGAAGATGCCAATCTGGATCAGGATGTGGTGTACTTAAAGGAAGGAAAAGGAAGAAAATTTGTGACAAAGCTGATTTCTATTCTTCATGACAACAAAGCTTCCTTCCAAAAAATCTGTCAGCTTAATAAAAATGGAATTTTTATGGATATCCTTCGGAATTACCTGATTCAGGTTTTAGATCAGACCATTAACCGTTTAAAACAGGAGGGCTGTAAATTAAAAATCAGCCAGCCGGTTTTCACCTACCTGCTGGCTGACTTATATATCAGTATGGCAAAATGTTATCTGGAATCCGTGGAGGATCCGCCGGAAGCCTTTGCGGAGCATGTGTGCCTGTTTGCAGAACGTGATTTTTTTGTGGATTAGTCCCTCTAATCTATGCTGGCAGAGCGGATCAGATAGGATCAAAAGAGGCACTGCAGCGCTGAATTCGCATCTGCAGTGCCTCTTAATCTACACACTTTCTGACTCTTATTCTGACCATCTGGCAGAATTTCTTTCGGCTGTGAATCCTTTCGGATTCCACTATGATGAGGGAATACACCCTGCAGCCTTAAAATCCCATTCTGCATAAATTTCAGCGCCAAGTCACATGATCTGTGTTGAGCAGTGTATTAGGGCATTCTATTCATTTGATTTGCTGTACCCTTCCAACGTTACATCTTCGAAAACCTTCTCTTCCAAAGCTTTCTTGGTAGAATCGGTTCCGTCAAAGTTCCGGTAATCTGCATTGTAATACATGGTTCCGTCCTCGTCTGCTTCCACAGAATCGATGGTATATACCTGCCCGTTTTCCTGTAAAATCAGACCGCTTTCCAGCTCAAAATTCTCAGTAAACGTATTTACCAGGGACTCTACTACCAGGCGGATTTCCATAGGATCCTCCTGACTGGTAATCTTGCTTAAGTTAAGGACTGCCTTTCCGTCATTTTGCTCAAAGCTAATCAGCTCAGTACCTTCCTCAAGGATTTCGTATTGGATCAGCATTTGAATAACGCCTTCTGTTTCCAGTTCCTCTGTTTCTAACGACTCCATCTCCTGAACCAGCCCGTTGCGGTTTTTGTTGATCCGGTAGACAGAAACGGTGGCCATCTCTGGCAGTTCTTCATTCCCGCTGTTGCGGATTTCCATGGTATCTGCCTTAAATGCCTCTGTGGTAGGCGGCATGGCTGCACTGCTCTCTCCTTGTTTTTCAGGGGTTGGGGTACATGCTGCTAAAGACAGGGAAGCAGCGGCGGATAATAAAAACACAATGAATTTTTTCATAATATATTAGCCTCCTTCATACAATACAAGAATTCTCTTTTTCCCGAAACCATTGATTTAAAACGGTCAGGGCCTTGGTCAGCGCTTCCAGTTCCCCTGCTGTCAGACAGTCCATCACATTTTGAATCATTTCCTGATGGAATCTGGCATGATGCAAAAACGCTGCCTTGCCTTTTTTAGAAAGAGAAATATACACCACACGGCGGTCTGTCTGTCCTCTCTGGCGGGTTACATAACCTTTTTTCACTAAGCTGTTCATGGCAATTGTAAGGGTGCCTACTGTAACAGATAATGCCTTGGCAATGGATGACATGTTCTTCGGCTGGCCTAAGCCAATGGCCTCAATCACATGCAAATCATTATTGGTAAGATCTTGAAACTCTGATGTAGCCAAAGCTTTCTGTTCAATCTCTAAAACATCCCGAAACAGACTTACTAATACCTCATTCAATGTTCCGTAATTGTCCACATCTATTCCTTTCTCAGCCTTCGCTTTTCCCCGCACCTTTCTTCTCTCCGTGTTCTGCGTACTTGCTGATTATACATGATTTTTTCAGGTTTCACAACTGGGTAATCCTTATGAAATTCTTACAAGGTTGTGATTTTTTTGTGTTTTTTCTTAAAATTGGATGGATTGTTTCACTGGCGTTCCAAAAACAAGCCTTTCAAATACTTGACCCCGTTCTTCAAAATTCCGGAAAATTCCGTAACTGGCAGCAGCCGGGGATAACAGACAGCTTGCTCCAGGTTTTGTCAGCTCCTTTGCCAGTGCCACCGCATCTTCCAAATGGCTCACAAGCACCAGGCGTTCCTGACGTTTAAATTCCGGAACGTCTTCTTTTATCTCTTTGTAGATCCGCTTTCCGGTAGCTTCCATTAAAATAATATGGTTTACCTGGCTTTCTGACAGATAGGAAATTAATTCCCTATAGTCAATTCCCCGATCCATCCCGCCGATTAAAATGGTTTCTGTATCCTTTATGGTATTAAGCGCCTGGATAGTGGTATCACATATGGTAGAAATGGAATCGTCATAGTATTTTACTCCCTTATGCTCTCCCAGAAAATGAAGCCGGTGAGGAAGAGGCTGATACGTTTCTAATCCCCGGGTAAATTCATCATCCCTTAACCCTTTTTGTTTGCAGGCTTCGTATACAAATGCGATGTCAAAGTAGTTGTGATGGCCAAGAAGCTGGATTTTATCACATGGAATGGAATAGCTTTCTTCTTTCCGCCAAATACAGGAGCCAGACAGAAGGATTTCTTCTTTATAAGATTCGTTCTTATATTGTGCCTGACAAATTGCATCTTTATTCTCCGGATTTTCTCCCAAATCTATGACTGGAATCAACTGTGAGGGACAGGTTCCCTTTTTTGGAAGGCACTGACTGCTGCAGATTAAAATATCCCCGGCTTCCTGATTACGGTAAATCTGTTCTTTTGCTGCCACATAATGTTCCATATCACCGTAATGATCCAAATGCTCTTCATGGATATTAAGCAGGATGCCTATGCGGGGCGATACTGTCAAATGCTCTAATTGATGGCAGGATAGTTCAAATACAATAATTGTGTCCTCTTCCACCTCATGGATCTGATCAAACGCAGGGATCCCAATATTTCCCGCAATCAAAACTTTTCGCCCTGCTGATTTTAAAATATGGTACAAAAGTGATGTGGTGGTGCTTTTTCCTTTTGTTCCGGTGATCCCAATAATTTGATTTCGAAACAGCCGAAAAAACACCTCTGTCTGGGATAGGATTTGACATTTGTAAGATTTTGCAGGCCGCTCCAAAACAATTCCCGGACTTTTAAACACCACATCATACTCATCCATCACTTTCTGATAATCCGGCCCGGTAATCCAGGTAATCCCTGACTCTTTCAGCCAGGATACCGCTTCCTTTTGATCCGCTATCCCAAGCTCTTTATAAACCTTTTTCTCTGCTAACATCCGGTAGGCAGACTGGCCTTCTTTTCCGAATCCCAGCAATAGTACCTTTTTCCCTTTTACAAAAGGGTCTATCCCTGCCATAACGTTATTTTCCTCCAGTTTCTTACTCTAAGTGCCTGATTCTTAAACTGTGCCCCACATACTTTACCTTACACAAAGAAACCCTTGGTAAAAAGGATTATTTTCTGCAGCATCTGTTTCTTACCAGCGCTTTCCAGAATTCCGGCACCAAATTTTCTTCATCGAAATACCCTGAGTATAAATCGCCGATTTGGCTGTAGGTTTCATACAGGCCAGAATCCTGATACTTCTTAAGCAGTTTCGGCAGCTCTTCTTTCTCCTCCTCCATCTTGCGGATCACCAGCGTAATTGCCGTATTCACTTCGCTGCGGCTGCCCACACACTCAAAGGGCTTTTCTTCCTGAATTCCTGTAAGCTGTTCCAAAGTTTGATACAACGATTCATCTTCTAAAAGATCCCTGCCGAAAATTTCTTTCATTTCCTCCTGACTTAAAAAGGGCGAAAGAATCAGATAAACAAATAAACATTTGGGGCAATGGCCGCACCAGATATCTTCCTTGCTTCCTGCATTGCAGCTTCTAAAAATTTTGTGGTAGTGTTTGCATTCTGCAAAGTAACCGGCAATCTGAAATTCACTTAATGGACGAAGGAGGCTGAAATAATAGCTGCTGCCAGGAAGATACCTGGATGCATATTGATGGAAATCCCTTTCAAATTGGAAACTTTTCGAGTACTGGTGATTTACGCTGCTTCCCAGAACTGTACTTTCATTAGCACTGGATTCATTTGATAAGGCAATATACCCCAGTCGGTATAAATACGCAGCAATCAAAGATGAAAATGCCACAACTGCTGAAAACGGGGTGTGTCCGTTTAAAAACCCTTTCCGGTTTAATTCCAGCATATTTTGATCCAAACTTCTTTTGGCACAGATCACCTTTTCTGCCGGAAGCCCCGCTGCTTCTGCTGTGTGGCAGGTAGCTCCTCTGGGATTAATGATATATCCGAAGCAGTCGCCGCCGCCTTCTTTTAAAAGCTCCAAAGTAACGGCAGAATCCTTTCCCCCTCCAATGGGAACAAGCAGTCTGGTGTTTTCCGGCTGATTTTCTGACAGTTCCTTTTGGGAAACCCACATCCCGTCATGGGAATCGTTTCTTTCCCATTCACTTCCATCCGCTTTATAACCACTCTCCTCCAAAGGGCAGGCATAAATCTCCATAAAACTCTTTCTATCGGCTTCCTGGATCCCATTTATATAAAAAAACTCACCTAGTCCATGGTAATATAACCGTTTCCACCATGTAATCTGTTCCTGGTTTAAATACCCGGCCTTCACCGTTACCCGCGGAGAACAGGTGAGCTTCCAATAGCTAACCAGTTCCGCCATCCCCAAGGAAACGATCATTTCCTTCGGTAATTTTCTGTTTTCCTTCCCTTTTGGGAACCGCCAAACCGGCGCAAATTCTGACAACCCCAAAATTTGGAAATGATACGTTATAATCAGCTCTGTTTCCGTTTCTTCCGTTTCATACCGGTCATAAATAAATTCCGGATAAGTGTTCCGGAATATTTTGTATTTTTCTCTGTTTTGTTCTTTTGATCCCATAATATTGTTTCCTCGCATATAGGCGGTTCTTGATTCGTTTCCTGACCACTTGGCACCTGGGCTAATTATGTGCCGGAATTTACGAATGGTGCAGCAGAGTGCAGAGAAGGCCAAAATGTCCGAAAGGCCCGCTTTTCACATTATTGATTATAGCGGACAAATGCAAATTTTGCAACAACTGTACGCTCTTAAAAAGAGCAGGCTGTCAGGCCTTTTTTCATGGCAGGGAAAGCCTATGCCTTTCTCCAACAGGGAAGCTGGCTCTGTACTTTTATCTGGCTATAAAGAGAATCCGGCCCAGATATACGCTTACGCCAAATCCTGCCGCTGTAGCAAAAAGGGCGCCAGTCAGAGCATACCTGGTTTTTCGGATCCCAATGCTTCCAAAATAAACGCTGAGGCAGTAAAAGACAGTTTCTGTACTGCTTAGCAGAAGGGAGGCTGTGAGGCCCAATACACTGTCCGGGCCATATTCTTTAAAAATATCCAGCATCAGCCCGGTAGCAGCAGAATTGGATACCAGGCGGAGGATGGAAAGAGGCGCCAGTTCTGAAGGAAAGCCCAAAAAAGCAGCCGGCCCTTTCAGCGTCTGGCCAATAAAGTCAAGAAAGCCAGAGGCCCGAAGGGCTCCCACAGCTACTAAAAGCCCTGCCAGGGTAGGAAAAATATCCGCCGTCGTTTTCATCCCTTCCCGGGCTCCGGCCAAAAAATCATCAAATACCGGGCGCTTTGCCAGCAGACCAAATCCAACAATATAAAAGACGGAAAAAGGTACGAGAGCAGAAGAAAGCCAAATAAAAAATGATATCCACATAGCCGCTCATTTCCATAAAACGTTTCCACATTATACGCTGTACTGTTGTGGAATATTCAATTTTTATGTCTGAGGCGGGAAACGCTTCTGGCAGATTCCCCTCCTTCTTTTATCTGCTACGGAAGGCTTCGAAAATAATTCCGCAGCCATCTCCCTCCTTCACTTAAATCTGCTTCTGTCCAGTCGGAGGTTTTCCCACATCCGGCAGCTATTACACTGCTGCTTTCTGCTTTATTGGCCAAATTCCAGCCACAGCAGCTAACCTGGTACTGCTCCAGAAGCTCCATCCAAAGTTCTGCCTGCCGAAAATCATTCTGCCCGTTTCCAGAGGCATCACAGAGGCCAAACTCACTGACAAACACCGGCAGACCATGCTTAATACACTCCTTAAGCCGCATACGCAGCCAGTCGGTATGGGTTGCCGCATAAAAATGAAGTGTATACATAATGTTTTCATACTCTAAGGGATCCTCTGCTGCCTTCTGGATCTCCTGGCTCCACATTGGAGTCCCAACTAAAATCACAGCGTCTGGGTCATTGGCGCGGATTACCGGAATTACCTCCTTAGCATAAGCTTTAATACTGTCCCATGCAGCATATCCGTTAGGCTCATTACAGATCTCATAAATTACGTTACTTTGATTTTTACAATACCAGGACATTTCTTTAAAAAAAGCTATGGCCTCCTCCTTATGAATATTCGGATCGGAATCACTTAATATATGCCAGTCTATAATCACATACATCCCCAGATCCGTACCAAAGTCCACGCCTTTTTTCACTAATGCCTTTAATTCTTCCTGACTGCCTCCGCTGCAATATCCATTGTATTCTTCTGTATACATTGCCAGACGAACACAGTTGGTTTTCCAGTCATCCCGAAGCGTACGGAATGCGTCATAATTCACATATTCCGGAAACCAGGCAATCCCATGGGTTGACATTCCCCTCAGCCGGATGGATTCCCCATTCTGATCCACCAGTCCTGCTCCTTCCACCCGCAAAGCGCCATGAACAGAGAATGGAGCAAGCTCCGCCTTTGAGCTTTCAGTTTCTTCACTCCCCCATACACCCTTTCCGAAATCATTTCCCAAAAAAGGGATGAAAATGAAAAGAGCTGTCCAAAAAAACAGAATCCTAACGTATTGTTTCATTTGCTTTCCTCCTTGAGCTTTTTAACTTTTCACAAGCTGATCCTGTACTGACACATTTATTGTTACGGTTCACGTAACCCCATTTATTTGAGGCAAATAATTTTTTTCAAAAAAAGTATTGACATTTTGATAATTCTTTAGTAGAATATCATCGTTGCTTCTGATAAGCAGCAAATGCCCAGATAGCTCAGTTGGTAGAGCAGAGGACTGAAAATCCTCGTGTCACTGGTTCGATTCCGGTTCTGGGCATTGTATTGAAAAATACAGTTCTA
>JAAWIS010000129.1 GCA_022796475.1 Lachnospiraceae bacterium
AAGTGAAGAGAAAGAAAATAAGCTGTACTATGAATTTCTGGATTTTTATCAGGTATCGTTTAATTGTGATATTTGGTTCAGCCAGGAAGGAAGCTACAACCACCTTTTAAAAGTGATGGGGATGGAACCGGGGGAAGTGTGGGACGATGATGTGCGTTCCTATTTTAAGGCTGCCTATGAACGGTTTTCTAAGATTTTCGATAAACAGGGCGGGAATAAGATTGGCCTTACTTGCTCCGATGCGTTTCTAATTTATGCGGAAATCTATGGTTATGAGGAGATTAAGGGGCGGATGGAAGGACAGATCCAAAAGGATCTGGATAAGATCTGGCCGGAACTGGTGCTGAAGGGGCAGGGAGGCGATATTGCTCTGGTGGAACAGCCGGAGGAGTCACGCCAGCCGTCTAAGGGACTAAGGGGGATTCTGCTGCCTTCCGGAGGCGAGGATCATATGAAAATATCATTTATCTATGAGAAGACTCCGGAAACCTCAAGCTGGACTTACGGACATGAGCTGGGGAGGCTTTATCTGGAAGAAGCGTTCCCAGGTGAAGTAGAAACTTACTTTTTTAATGAAGCAGATACGGATGCTCAGGTAGAACAGGCAATACAACTGGCCATTGAAGCAGGGAGCCATTTGATTTTTACAACTACGCCCAGAATGATCCAAGTAAGCGTAAAAGCGGCTGTAGAGAATCCCAATGTGAAAATTTTAAACTGCAATGTAAATACTTCCTTTTCTTCTGTTAAAACCTATTACGGAAGGATGTACGAAGCAAAATTTCTTCTGGGCTCCATTGCCGCTGCAATGGCAGCTAATGATAATCTTGGATATATTGCGGATTACCCCATATATGGTTCATTAGCAAATGTAAATGCCTTTGCAATTGGAGCCAGAATGATTAATCCCAGGGTATCGGTTCATTTAAAATGGAAATCGGTAAAGGATCGGAATGTACTGGAAGAGCTGACGCAGGAAGGGATTACTTATATATCAGCAGACGATATGATCACTCCAAAATCTCCGGCCAGGGAATTTGGACTTCTTCATAAGGAAGAAGACGGCACATTGACCACTTTGGCAAGTACCATCTGGCACTGGGGAAAGTTTTACGAAAGAATCGTAAAACAGATCCGGCAAAGCGGAAAAAGCAGCCTGGATGCAAAGCGGAAGCAGGCAGTAAATTACTGGTGGGGAATGTCGGCTGATGTAATTGATGTGATTTGTTCCCAAAATCTGCCCAGAGGAACCAACAGGCTGATTACCTTTTTGAAGAATTCTATAAAGACTGGAAGCTTCCATCCATTTGACTTTGATATTTATTCCAGGGATGGAGTCTGCCGCTGCAATGGGAATTATAAATTAAGCCCCAAAGAAATTATTACCATGGACTGGCTGGCTGAAAATGTGACAGGCTCCATTCCTCACCTTGGAGAGCTGACGGAAGATGCCCAAGAGCTGGTAAAGCTTCATGGAATTAATTTGAATGAGAAAACGGAGGCACAGACAGAAGGCAATGAAGATTCTGGTAATAGCAGATGAAGAATCTAAAATACTGTATGATTATTATAAACCTGGTATGCTGGATGATATCGATCTGATTTTATCCTGTGGAGATTTACATGCGGGATATCTGTCATTTCTGGTAACTATGTCCCATGCCCCGGTTCTGTTTGTGAATGGAAACCATGATCATTATTCGGAGGATGATACGAGAGGCTGCATCTGTGTAGAAGACGATATTTATGTGTACCGGGGAATCCGAATTATGGGGCTTGGAGGCTCTATGCGCTACCAGCCTTATTCTGATAATCAATACACCGAAAAAGAGATGAACCGGAGAATCCGTAAGTTAAGGTGGAAGCTGCGCCGGAACAAAGGATTTGATATTCTGCTTACCCATGCTCCTGCTTATGAACTAAATGATATGGAAGATCTGCCCCACAGGGGATTTGAAGCATTCCGGAAGCTGATGGACCAGTACAGCCCCAAATTTTTTATCCACGGCCATGTCCATGCGAACTATGGAACCCGGTTTAAACGTCTGGATCACTATCATGAAACGACCGTAATCAATGCATATGAGAAGTATGTGGTAGAATATCCGGACTAGTGTTCTGTCTGGCTCATAGATAGGCAAACTTCCTTGCCTATTTTCCTGAGAGTGCCACTCCCCAAGCCTCGACGTAGCAACCGCTACGCCTTCGTTTGCGGAGCAGCACTCTCAGAAAAATATTCGGCGGAATTTTACCATATATGAACCAGACAGAACACTAGAGCGTGACTGAAAATTGCTTTCCGGATATCAACAGGCGGCGCTGCAAAATTTGGAATTCCTGCAAGTATACAGCGATCGAATGAATCATTCAGGCTGTATGTTGCATGGTTTGGCCTATTTTGCAGCGTCCTTTTTTTACTTTATAGGAAATTGCGTCCTATAAAGCAAAAAACCATCCGGGGGATGCGCACTTCGCGCTTAAGGAAATTGTCTGCTGACGCAGACGCGCTCCGGCGCGGGAGTCCGGCAAGCCGGACTCTTTGTTCTTGGTGCGGGGACTGCTGTTCCAATGACGTTTTCAAGTTTATCTATTATTCCGAAAATTTCTGCTGCAGCCGAACCATCCAATGAATCCAGCCGCTGATGGTAGAAGAACGCCGTATATATGTACTGGTGCTTCCCACTTTGTAGAGGTTAGACTCCCGCATGATGGCAACGATTGCCGCAGTATCTGGCACGGATCCGGTTTTGAGATAGAGCAGGAATGCTTCTTTAAAGGGACGGTGTTTCAGGATGGATTCACAAAAGGCTAACTGACGCTGTTTATAATTCAGGTTTAAAATGCGTTTTCCCAGTGTGCTCAGAGAGTATACCGGTTTGCGTCCATCTTCATAGTGTTTTTCCACTAATCCTAAGTACCTGGCAGCATCGGTGTAATAGTTTGTCTGCCGGATGTCAAAAGCATATTTTTCAGTAACCTGTTCACGGCTCAAATCCTTCGTTTTTAGCAATTCACAGAGATTGATAACCCGCTCAAAACGATTTGCCTGAGGAAATGATATATCCGGTTCAGTGACAGTCTGTGTATGCATAATGATATCCTGCAAATCCAAAAGGGCAATTGTGGTATTTTCAATGGAATAATTTTTCTGTTTTACCAGAACCAGGGAATTGTACCAATTTGGATTTTGGAATTCATATTCATAAAAGTGAAAGATTCCATTCGAATAAACAAGAAAAACTGGTCTGACTTTTTTTGTCACCCGGTCAATCCATGCCCGGTATGGGTAATATAATTGACGAACCAGAAAATCTTCTGACAAATCCCGTTTTGCCTCCAGTAGTGAAAGGCTGTGAATTCCCTCAAAAGCTGCATCGATTTCAATCTGAGAATGATTGACAGAAACACGAGTCAGCGTTTTGGTGTGGGAATTCTGAATGTAAAAATCAAATTGTCCCGATCCCATCCGGCCGGATACGGTAGAATAGAGTTTTTCTTCCTCTAAAAAATCGGAAAGCATGCCAGATGCGAACGCACAGTTTATGGCAATGGCTTCACTTGGAATATTGCTTGTGTTAAGACTTTGAAGATTTGAGGGCAAAGGAACACACGTAATTGATTGGTTCCGTTCTTCAAAAGGCTGATATGCTGTAAAATGGGAAATCACATAATCTCCCCGGGAAATTGGCAGGATTGCCAGATTATTTTTGGAAAAAATTTGCGGAAGATTAATATTGTGATCAAATTTTGCCATCAATCGAGGTTCGCGGTATTCCTTAATTTGAGTAGAAGAAATCGTAAAAGTTCCCTCTGACTCAATATGGGATAAAATCTGATATTTTTCAAATAAAGCTTCCCATGCCAGATCATTTTGACTTTTTACTTGTTCACTTATAATTTCTCACCACCACTTCATCCACCTGCCCCCTTTTTGCAGCATTCGAGTTAATAGCCCGCTTTGCTTTCACTACAGTAATGTTGTATGCGGCATACTGCTCTTTGATGAAATCCGTTGCAGAATTAGAGAGCATAAATTTGATTCCCCGCCGGTTCAGTTCATCACAGCACTGACGCAGGCGTATTTGCTGGGAACGGTCAAAGCCGCCTTTTGCATATCCGGTAAAATTAGCGGTATCGGAAACCGGATCGTATGGCGGATCCAAATAAACAAAAGTTCCTTTTTCCACATTTGCAAGAACGTCTGCATAGTCGATGCTGCTAAACGTTAATGCTGCTTTCTGAAAATAGGCACTGACAGCTTTTAATACAGGGGCATTTACAATATTAGGATTTTTGTAATGCCCGAAAGGGGTATTAAACTCACCTGCCTGATTCACCCGGAACAGGCCGTTATAGCAGGTTTTATTCAAATAAATAATCCGTGCCGCCCTCTGGACTTTCGTTAACTGCCAATACTGTTCTTTATTCCGATCCCAATCCCGAACGCTGTAAAAATGTGACTCTTCATTTGGGTGCTGGCTTAACGCGTCAATCAGTTCATCAACGTGATCCCGGATTACCTCATACATTTGAATCAGTTCCGTATTAATGTCATTAACATATGCAATATTAGGCTGCAGTTGAAATAAAACAGCACCTCCGCCTAAGAAAGGTTCACAATAGGAAGTAACTCGTTTTGGAAATAATGGGGTTAAATCATCTAAAAGCTGCCGCTTACCGCCAACCCATTTTACAACAGGCGCAACAAGTTGATTTTTTCGCATAATTTCCACACTCTCTTTCTAAACATACTTGTGCCCGGCTGCAAAGGATTTAATTTCCAAAACAGTGGGGGAAACAGCACACTTAAATGAATGTTCAGACATGCTTTAGCGTACTGTCACGGATTTATTCTATCATAACTCTTGAATGACTTCAATTAAAATTAAAAACAGATGTTCTGAAAAAGGCATATGGTTTGACCAAATGATTTGTAGTTATTACAATCCTGTCTTTGGCAGCCAGATATAAAAAAGAGTCCGGCTTGCCGGATTCTCGCGCCGGAGCGCGTCTGCGTCAGCAGACAGTTCCCTTAGGCGGAAAGTGCGCATCCCTCGGAAGGTTTTTGCTTTATAGGATGCAAATTCCTATAAAGAACAAAGCACCGTTGTAATCCCCATTCTGTAAGGGTTTTACAGCGGTGCTGTTTCGTTTATCTGTAAGTTTTTTGTGTCAATGTTATAGTAACACTTCCTTTCATGGTTATTGTATGTGCCTGCATATATTGTATTCGATTGCCGATAACTGCTGGCAATTGCGGCCAATTGACAACGGATTGCGAATAAGTGACAGCAGGAAACCATAGGGAACCTGCTGCCGATTGAAAATCATAACTGCAGCTTAGAAAAGTTGATTTCCAGATTATTACAAATATTTACTTTGACTGTATCAGAAAAAGCATAAATAATGGGTGCTGCTGCCTGTTCCATGTCATAGACCAGTATGGTTTGCTTTATTGGATCAACAATCCAGTACTCCCGAACGCCAGCTTCACGATATAAAGAAAGTTTTGTATAGTAGTCCATGGCCCTGCTGCCGGGGGATACAATCTCAATGATCCAGTCTGGAGCACCCTTACAGCCATGTTCATCCAGCTTGTCTTTATCACAGATCACAGATATATCCGGTTCCAAGTATTTAGAATTATCTGCACAAAGGAATACGGCAAAAGGAGCCGGAAAGACTTCACAAGTCCCTCCCTTTGAACGAATGTGATTCCCTATTTCCAGATGCAGAAATGACAATATCCGCTGATGCTTGGTGCTGGGTGGTGCCATATAGAAGATTTGGCCGTTGACCAGTTCGGCCCTGCTGCCCTCTGGCAGGTTGTAGATATCATCAATAGTATAGCACTTTTCCTGTGTGAATGCAGACATAAGTTTCTCCTTTCTGGGGATGGTTATGGGATATTTATTTGAGCAAATAGGTGCAATTGAAAAGGTTTTGGTTCTACATGATTTTCTTTCTGGTGTTGGCAGAGCCGGATAATCGTTTTGCCGTCGTAGATATTTCCTTTTGGGTTAGTGTATGTGGTTATTTATCATGTATTCACTGCTGGCACCTGCTACTGACTGACAGCGATTGCAGACGGACGGCAGCAGGGCTAAAAACTTCAATACTGCCCCTTATTCTTCAACACTAGCGGAAACCCAGGAAATTTTCTTACCAATTATGGAAGCTATTTCTACGGCTTCGGAGTATTTTAATGTTCCGCGAGTAAGTTTATTGGAGATGTTTTGTGACGTAGTAGTTTCTTCAGGATGCAAAAGGTTCATTTCTTTCACAATGTCAGTTAAGGTCCATCCTGATTTTGCAATTTCAGCTTTTATTTCATTTCTAATATTTATATTTGTCACACGTTCACCGCCTTTCCTGTAGATTGATAAAAGGATAGCATATTATTTCAAAAGTTTCAATAAAGTGTAAAAATATTCAGAAATGAAGAAAAAGTTTTAAAATAGTGTTTGCGTTTGTTGCAACATAATGTATAATAAAACAAAACACACTAAACAATATAGGTCAGGCGAAGGCAGACGAGAGTACCGAAAGGGAAAGCAAAATTCATAGAAAGAAGCAGTGCTAAATGAAGCAGATAACCAAAACCAGAAAAGCGGTATGTGCCAACTGAATTCGAAGGGATTCATCCTTTTATAGACGGAAATAGCAGAACCGGGAGGCTACTTGTGAATTTGGAATTGATGAAAGCTGGATATCCGCCAATTGATATTAAATTTGCAGACCGGATTTCGTATCACAATGCATTCGATGAATACCATGTAAAGCATAATCTTGGTGCGATGGAAAAGTTGTTTGCAGGTTATGTGAATGCAAGACTGGATAGCTATTTGGAAATGTTAGATAACGAAAATATACAAAAAAGTTAATGGCTGCGGAAAATGAAAGGATTCTGAGATTCTTTAAAAATAGGTGTTGTTTTATAAAGGGCAGAAATGATTAAATCAGGAGGTTGAGATTTCCTGGTTAACACATTTCCTAAAGATATAATGGACTGTATGAAAGGTTGTATGTTGTCTATTTTTTGGCCTAAGAAGGATATAGTAGACTTTTTCCAGAGTCAGGCTGTACTCAGAGGGAATTGATGCCTGAAAGCGAATTCAGGGATTGTAGTGGTCAAGCATTTTTGTAACATTTTCCGATTCTGTATAAAAATGGTTCAGATAGATTCGCTCATTTTTTAATTGTTCTGGTATACTAAAGTTGTAACACTTGGTTCGGATAAGGTATAATACAAACGAACAAAGGAGGAACCAGCAGCATGGCCAAAGTCTACAACGAAGAATTTAAAAAGCAATTAGTAAAAGAGTACATCCAGGGTAAACGTTATCCTACTCTTGAAAAAGAGTATGGTGTTGCCAGGCCATAGGGCCGTGAGAATCTTTTTAATGCGTAGAGGGATTCGTTTAAGTAAAACAACGGTTCACCAATATATGAATAAAGATTTATGCTTACATGCTATTGTCATGCGTAAAAAGCCCAGGTATGTAAGGGGAGCAAAAAATAAAATCTTTGCCAACCTTCTAA
>JAAWIS010000130.1 GCA_022796475.1 Lachnospiraceae bacterium
AACTTTAACTGACAGTTCATCTTCGTAAAGGGCAGTAACTGACAGAATCCAAAACAGCCATGTAAGTTTTACTGACCCTTTCAGCTTTTCTTTTTTTTCTCCATCTATCTGATAGCGAACCGCTGAAAAAAGCACGAAAAGCAGGATTCCAAGGATAATCCCCAGAATCCCAAGCAGAATCCATCCAATTATTTTAAAAATTAAGGCAACTGCATGAATCATTCCATCACATCCGAATCATCATTGACCAGGTTCCATCACTTCCGGGCATGTTTGATACTCCTCCACTCTAAAATAAGAGCGGATGTCAAAATCTCCGGTAGCCTGGTATACTTCATTTATCATCTGCCCCGCCAGCTCCAGTGCCTCCTCATACCCCCAGGCAATCCCGAGAATCAAAAGCTCTTCCCCTGCTTTTTTCCGCCTTTCCTCAGCCTCAGACGTGCAGGCCTGGGAGGCCTCCCAGATATCCAAAAGGTTTTTCCTGTTTGAGGCAGGGACGATTACGTAAGCTTTTGCCGGAATGGAGCCGGAACGTATCTTTTGAATGATAGAAAACCGCTTTTTTTCCGCAGTTTTACCGGTATAGAGATTATTATACCAAAACATGGTCACTCTCCATTATTGTATCGATCAGAGAAAAGCAGGCTGCCTTTTCTGATAAATCAGCACAGGAGGAAAAACTGTTTTGAATAAACTCGCGAATTTCATCGGAAGTCTGGAAAAACATTGGAATATTCGCTAAAATCCTGGACATAACTGCCCGCACTACCCGTTTCGGCATAGCATTCCAGGAAGCTTCCAGCTCATCAAACAGCTTGCTGCACAATTCCTCCACTGCTTTTCTGCTAAGCAGTCCATCATCTTCACACAATTCATCTTCCGGATCTAATGACATAAAGGAACTGGTAGAAAGAAGCCGATCCACCTTCCATATAGCCAGATCTTCCTCTGTCCGGTTACTATCTTTTATTTTGCTTTCTAAATCTGTAAGTTCATACTTGGCCCACTGCTCATAATAGTATTCCTGCATTCCTTCCATCCGAACCAAAAGGGATTCCAATTCATCCTCCCCTGCAAAGTCCTGATGCTCCAGCCCTTCCATCCCTTTTTGAAAAAGAGTGTGAAATAACACTTCTTCCTGGTGATCCATCAGCGTATCCCTACGCGTCAGACAGATTACATAAAAATCATTGACCAAATCCATCATCATCATACAGTCTGAAGTTTCTTTTGATAAAATTTCTTCCGTAAGAACCAGGCTGTCCTGCATAGTCTTAAATTCTTCCAGCTTCGGATCCTTATAATTTCCGTTTTTCAAAGTTTCCAGAATATGGTATAATTTTTCATGACCTTCTTTTATATCAGCAGGCTCCTTTAAAAGTGCCTCTGCCCGAATCAGATCCAGCAGTTGTTCTAAACTTTGTCTTCCGGTTCCCTCATAGACAGACAATGCATGGGATACAATGGAGAAAAACTTTCCCTTTGTATAACGGATAGGAAGCTGCTCTAATATCTGACGAATCCGTTCATTTTGCTCCGGCGAATCTTTCGCCGATACAATGTACTGCATGATCCGGTTCACCATTCCATTATCCGGAATCACAGTAACCGGATCCGTTAAGAACCGAAGTTCCATCCGGTTTAATACAGATTCAAAGGTTTCAAAATAATCCACATAGTATGAGATAATCTCAGTTTCACTGATAATCTGGCGGCGGAGCAAATCCAGCTTTTCAACCGGATACTCTCCTCCTAAAAATTGTTTCACCAATTCAAAAAAAGCTTTGTGAAATCCTTTCTGTTTCTCTGAATATTCCAAAGTTTCAGAAAGTTCCTCATACAACATATAGTAGTTCAGTGCAAACCTGCTGTATGCATATTTGCAGGCGGCTGACATCATCCTTTTTTCATTCCGGTTTGCCAAAACCTGTTCCTCCCGTTTATCAATAGTTATCCAAAATAGAGCGGCGCAGTAAATCCAGCGCTTTTACTACAGACTGCTCTCTGATTTTCTCCCGATTTCCTTTAAATTGATACTTTTCTACCCGCACCTTGTCTTTTAAATAGCAGGCAATATAAACCAGTCCCACTGGCTTTTCTTCTGATCCTCCGTCAGGTCCTGCTAATCCGGTAATCGCAATGCAGACATCCGCATCAGTGGCAAATACGCCTCCTGTAGCCATTTCTTTTGCCGTCTGTTCGCTGACTGCACCATATTTTTTTAATGTGCTTTTACTCACATCTAAAATTTTCCGTTTTGACTTATTTGCATAAGTAATAAAACCCTCCCGGAAAACGTCTGATACGCCGGGAACATTTACCAGCCTTGCCGCCAGCATCCCCCCTGTACAGGACTCTGCTGTGGTGACAGTCAGCTCCAGTTTTTTCAGCAGGCGAACCACTGCCATTTCCAGCGTTTCCTCTTCCCTGGTGGAATAAACACAGTCGCCAAATCGCTTCTTAATCTCCTTTGCCACCGGTTTTATCAGCTTGTCCGCCTCTTCCTGGATGGCTGCTTTTGCTGTTACCCGAAGATGGACCTCCCCGGTTTTCGCATACGTAGCAATGGTAGGATTGGTCTGCTTATTAATTAAATCTAAAATCCTGTCTTCCACCTGGCTTTCTCCAATCCCGCAGATTTTTATCATCTGGGAACAAATCATCTCCGGGCGAAGCTTCTGCAGATAGGGATAAACCTGGTTCATAAACAGCGGAACCAGCTCATTAGGAGGGCCTGGAAGAAGGATGGCTGATTTTCCGTATTTTTCCAAAATCAGTCCCGGAGCCGTTCCATTATCATTATCCAATACCTTAGCGCCGTCAGGGATCATAGCCTGCTTCCAGTTATTATCGGAAATCTTTTTGTAAATACTGTTTTTAAAGAATTCCACCAGACGGCTTCTTGTATGGGCATCTTCCACCAGCGGAAATCCCATCACCTCTGCACAGACTTCCTTCGTTAAGTCATCCTCTGTAGGCCCTAATCCGCCGGTAAGAATCACAATATCGGAACGCTTCAAAGCTGTCCGTATCGTTTCTGCCAGCCGTTCCCTGTTATCTCCAACCGTAACCTGGTGATACATAGAAAGCCCTAACAGCGCACATTTTTCTGCCAGAAACTGAGTATTTGTATTTACAATATTTCCGAGAAGAAGTTCTGTTCCTACTGATATCAATTCACAGACCATAATGATTATATACTCCCTTCTGTCAGCACCTTGTGATTTTTCATAATATAGTCAATTAATGAAATCACAGTAAGGGCCAACGCAATCCAGACACAAATATTCGTAACCAGTGACAGCATTTCAATTTTTACAATCAAAAGAATCACAGCAATCATCTGAAATGTGGTTTTAAACTTTCCCCAATAGCTGGCAGCAATTACGATCCCATTATCGGATGCAACCAGACGAAAACCACTGATGATAAATTCACGGCTGATAATGATAATTACCATCCAGGCTGGAAGCTGTTTCAGCTCAATCAGACAGATTAAAGCGGAACAAACCAAAAGCTTGTCTGCCAGAGGATCCATAAACTTCCCGAAATTCGTTACCAGGTTATACTTTCTGGCAATCTTTCCGTCCAGTAAATCAGTCAGGCTGGCAACGATAAAAATCCCAGCTGCAATATACCGAAAATTAATATTCTCTCCTCCCTGATAAAGCAGCGTTCCCACAAAAAAAGGAATTAAAATGATACGCAGCGTAGTAAGCTTATTCGGCAGATTCATAATAAATTTCTCCTATCAAATCATATTCGGCGGCACTTATTACCCGGACTTTAATAAAGTCACCGCTCATCAGTTCCAAATCCCCATGGACGAAAATCAAACCATCTACATTGGGGCTATCCATATAGGTTCTCCCCACATAAACCGCCTCATCATTTACCCTTCCTTCAATCATAACTTCCAAAATCTGCCCCACCATGTCCTCAGAATGGGCAAATGCAATCTCCTGCTGCAGCTCCATCAGTTGATCACGCCGTTCTTCTTTTATCTCCTGGGGCACCTGATCCGGAAGCAGTGCTGCCGGAGTATCTTCTTCTAACGAATAGGGAAACACTCCAAGACGTTCAAATTCCATCTCATCTACAAACTTCATCAGGATTTCATGGTCCTTTTTCGTTTCTCCCGGGAAGCCGGAAATTAATGTAGTCCGGATAGCAATATCCGGTATAGCTATCCGAATTTTTGCAATGATATCCTGTAATTCTTTCTGACTGGTTCTCCGCCCCATCTTTCTTAAAATTGCATCGCTGGCATGTTGGATTGGCATATCTAAATAATGGCAGATCTTATCTTCTTCTTTTATTACCTGGATCAGTTCATCCGTAATCTCTTCCGGATAACAGTACTGAAGCCGGATCCAGTTAATCCCGCTGATTTTAGCCAGTTCCCGCAAAAGGGCGGCAAGCCGCTTCTCGCCATACAGATCCACACCGTAAAGCGTAGTTTCCTGAGCTACTAAAATTAATTCCTTTGCCCCCTTCTGGGCCAGTTCCTTTGCTTCCTTTACCAGCTCTTCCATGGGAACGCTCCGGTACTTTCCTCGTAATGAGGGGATAATGCAGTAAGTACAATGTTTATCACATCCTTCTGCAATTTTCAAAAAAGCATAATGTCCTCCTGTCGTAACCATGCGGCCAGAAGAAACGTTTGGAAGTTCATCAATATCATGGAAGCAGGATACATGGGTTTTCTTTTCCTCCAGCACCTTCCGGATCACCGAGGCAATCTCATGATAAGAAGACGTTCCTAAAATTCCGTCTACCTCTGGAATCTCTTTCAGCACTTCCTCCTGATACCGCTGCGCCAGGCATCCGGCTGCAATTAATACTTTGCATCTGCCGGATTCTTTATATTGTGCCATTTCTAAAATCGTGTTAATACTTTCTTCTTTGGCATCCCCAATAAAGCAGCAAGTATTGACCACTATAATATCCGCTTCTTCCTCTGAATCGGTAAAGGTAAATCCCTCTTTTCCAAGGATTCCCAACATTTTTTCCGTATCCACCAGGTTTTTATCACATCCCAGCGAAACAAACAGTATATTCATAATCTTTGATCCTGTCCTCAATTTCTTTTATTGTGCAGACAGCCAAGGGCTGTCAAAGCTCCATCACAAAGAAAAGGAGGCCTTACAAAACCCATGTTTTCGCAATCCCTCCTTTTCTTCCAGACTCCTTTATTCTCCGGCTGTTTCTGATTCTTCTTCGTATCCGTTTTCCAGCTCTTTTGAAGCAGGTTCAGACTGTCCGGCTGGCGCCCCATCCGGATCCGCCGCCGGCTCCTCCTCTGCTGTTTCGTCTAACACATTGGTTTCTTCTGCTTCTTCCTCGCCTAAAAGCTTTACTTTTCCTTTATAAAGCTCGTCTACAGACACCGATAACGCTTTCTTTCTGTAGGATCCTCCCACTAAAGGTTCGGCACCGTCAATCAACTGCCTGGCTCTTTTGGATGCGGCAATTACAATCGAATAGCGGCTCTGGACTACTGGCTGTTCACCTGGTTCAATATCACTGTTTACCGCTTCAATTAAATCACTATAGGATGGACGTAGCATAAAGTTCTCCTTTCAAATTAAAGGCTGGCATTTTCTTTTCCATAGAATCCTGCTTTGCCTGATTGTTTACAATTGGTTCAGTTCATTCCGCACTTCGTTAATAAAATCCAGGCGGTTTGAAGTTTTGCTGTGCTGTGCCTGAATCAGATGATGAAGTTCTTCCACACAGTCGTCAATTTTATCATTTATAATAATATAATCATACGCTTCGATTCCTACTGCTTCTTCTGCCGCCCGTTTTAATCTGGCTTCTATCACATCAGCGCTTTCCGTCCCCCGGCTGATCAGACGGCGTTTTAACTCATTTGCATTCGGAGGTGTAATAAATAAAAGCAGGGTATCCGGAAATTTCTTTTTAATTTTTAATGCGCCCTGGATCTCGATTTCCAAAATTACATCTCTTCCATCTGCACGCTGCTTCTCTACATAGTCTTTTGGCGTGCCGTAGTAATTATCCACATATTGGGCGTATTCAATCAGCGCCTCATTCTCCACCATAGATTTAAAATGTTCCTGGGACACAAAAAAGTACTCTCTGCCGTCCACTTCTCCTGCTCTTGGCTGACGTGTGGTGGCAGATACGGATAAGGCATAATTATGATACTTTTCCATCAGCGCCCGCATAAGCGTGCCTTTCCCAGCTCCGGAAAAACCGGAAATCACTACTAAAATTCCCTGCTGATTCATAGAATTCCTCCAAATCATTGTACTATTCAATATTCTGGATCTGTTCCCTCACTTTTTCAATTTCTGTTTTTAATGCAATCGCCTGATCTGCAGTTTCCAAATCATTTGCCTTTGAAAGGGTAGTATTTGCCTCCCGGTTCATCTCCTGGGCAATAAAATCCAGCTCGCGCCCGATGCTTCCGCCGGCAATTAACTTTTTCTTCATAGATTCAATGTGGCTTTTTAACCGTACCATCTCCTCGTCTGTACAGGTTTTGTCTGCGTAAATCGTTACCTCAGCAGCAATTCTGCTTTCGTCAACTGCTGCGCCATTTAGCAGCTCCCAAATCTTATCGGTAAGTTTCTTTCGGTATTCCTCTATTATTTTAGGGGAACGCTTTTCAATGAGTCCTACCAGTTCGGCCATATAGTCCAGCTTGCCCAGCATATCCTCTTTTAAATGTTCCCCTTCTGCAGTCCGGGTTTCCACAAATTTTTGGGCTGCCTGTTCGATTCCTTCTGACAGTACTTTCCAAAGCTGCTCTTCATCTTCTGGCTCCTGTTCCATAGTAAGGACTTCCGGGCACCTGGCAAGAGAAGACACGGTAACATTATTTTCAATCTGAAACTGTTCTGCCATTTTTTGAAACGCTGCCATATACTCGGCAGCTAATCCGCTGTTATACTTTAAACACAGATTTTCTTCGGTATAATCTTCATAGCTGATAAATAAATCTACTTTTCCACGGTGGATATATTTCTTTAAAAGTGTCCGGATAGACGCTTCAAAGCAGTTAAATTTCTTCGGCATTTTAATGCTTAAATCCAGATACCTGTGATTTACGGCTTTCATTTCGACAGAAATTTTATATTGATCCGTAACGGTTTCATATCTGCCGAAACCCGTCATGCTTTTTAACATAGCATTAGCCTCTCTTTCGCCATAGTTATTTATCATTATAAGTCAATACCTTAGTCAAGTCAATAAAAAAGTAGCACAGTCCCGGCAATCTGTGGTATACTTGTTACATTCACACCATGACGAATCACCACGCTGATTCGTCATGAGCCAGTACAGTTATGGTGGCAAAGCATATGCCCCATCGCCGCCAGGCGATTTTAAATGGGC